>CADEEU010000362.1 GCA_902826385.1 uncultured Acidobacteriota bacterium
GCCCGGGCCCCATTTGTTTTTTTCGCCCATGTCGACCAACACTCTCCAAATCTCTTTCGACTTGGTTGTTTCGTACGTAGCGAACATGCCGGCATAGAAAGCGCCGTTGGTCCAATCGAAGAGCTCATGCTTTGGATTGGCGAGCTGCCATTTGGCGACCGAGAGCATTCTCGCTTCGATGTTCTTTCGCTTGAAGACATCTGCGTCCTGCCCGTGTGAAGGAACGCAGAGTGCAACTAGTACGAGAATGATAACGGCTGACAAAGCGCTTGGTCTCATTACTATTTAAGCTGGCAAATATCCAGAACGTTCATGTCCGTATAATCGAGATTTTCGCCGCCCATCGCCCAGATGAAAGTGTAGTTCGTGGTGCCGACGCCCATGTGTATCGACCACGGCGGTGAAACGACAGCCTGGTTGTTATCCATCGCAATGTGGCGCATGCTGTCGGGTTTTCCCATAAAATGCATGATCCGCTGGTTGTCTTTCAGATCGAAATAAAAATAAACCTCCGACCGCCGGTCGTGCAGATGCGGCGGGCAGGTATTCCAAACGCTGCCGTGTTTCATCACGGTTAGTCCGAGCAGTAATTGCGATGATTTGCAGACCGCCGGCACGACGTATTGATATACCGTTCGTTCGTTCGCGGTTTCGGTTGAGCCTAGTTCAAGCGGCACGGCTTGTTCGATCGAGATGTGCTTCACTTCGTACGGCGCGTGTGCCGGCGTGGACGCAAGGTAGAATTTGGTTGGGGTTTCAGACGACTCCATTGTGACCGTTCCCGAGCCCATCGGCACGTACAATCCGTCCTTCGGCTTGAGTTCGAACGCCTTGCCATCCACGGTTACCGTCCCGCAGGAGTCGCCTACGTTGACGATGCCGATCTCGCGACGCTCTAAAAACGGTTTTCCTTCGGCAGACTTCGGCACGGTCTGTGCCGGCAATCCTAACGGCTTGCCGACTGTCGGTGCAGCGCCACCAATTACGAACCGCTCGTAGTGCAGATAATTAAGGCGAATCTCGTTTTCAACAAAAAGGTCGTCGATCAAGTACCTGGACCGCAGGTCGTTATTCGAGGTGCCCGCCATCGATTGTGGATCGGTCGCGTAGAGTGTTCTGTTGTACATAGCGCGCCTGGAAACTGAAATTCCCTATTTCGATTTGCCGTTCGACGCGTTATTTGCGTCGAGAAAATCTTCGCGAATCGGCGAAAAAATGTCGATCAACACGACCTCTTCATCGAGCATCGTTGCACCGTGACGGTTGTGCGGCGGAAAATGAAGCACGTCGCCGGCAGCGACTATTCGCTCTTCGCCGCTGACAAAAAATTTGACCTTGCCTTTAATAACCAGGGTCATTTGCTCATGCGGGTGCGTGTGCTCCGGCGTTACCAGGAACGGGTCGAACGTAAACCGGCACATCATCACATTCTGCCCAACAACCATCTGGCGTTTTATTCCTGGCGCCGGATGCTCAACGGGCACTTTGGTCCAGTCGGTTACGAGTGCGGAGGGAAGCGTTTCGTCGATGATCATATAAATTCATTCTAGCGGTTAGCCGTATCGTCTGGCCACTTCCGGTTTGATAACAGCCTTCTTGTCGCCAACGGCGACGAACGTTAAAGCCTACGGTTAAGTGAGCGAAAGCGAACGTAACCCTTGGAATATCAAAGAATGGATTTCCGTCGCTGTAGGGCGACTAAAAATGCTCTCGCGAATGAGTGTTGCTCCCCTACAGGGAGCGAAATCCGGGACTATCGCAACCTAGGGTTCCGCTCGTTTCTCTCGCTTTACCCTAGGCTTTAATATCCGTCGCCGTTGGCGACATCCGCACCGAACGCGTTCTCGAAATTGTAGTCTCTTATCTTTCCGGTTACTTCCTCTTACTTTCCGGTTACTTCGGCTCAACGCTGACTGTCCATGACATTTTCTGCCCGGCACTGAGCTTGATCCCTGCTTTCTCCGCAACAACGTGCAGCGGAATCGCCCGCAGCACACCTTTGCTGAGCTTGCTGTCACCAGCCGCATTAATGCCGATCTTCGTGCCTTCAGGGACGGCAATCGAAACGAGCGTCGTTCCTTCCGGCCCCGTCATATCGATGTCCCACCGCTGGCCGCTGCGTCCCGAAGAAAATGCTGTGCCGGTCGAGGGATAGGCGAATTTCCAGGTCTTTATCTCCGTGTCCCTGATCGCGGTCACTGTTTCGCGGCGGATGAGGCGGCCGTCGGAGATCGAGAATTCGACATCGCTGCGAAGGCCATTCCCGAACCGCTCGCCGGACTTGCTTCCGACGCGGGCCCATTTCGTGTTTGTTATTTTCAGCGCCGTGCCATCCGCTCCCGACACGATGGCGTCGGCGCCGTCGGAAGCGGCATAGATCTGGCCGTCCGCGAGCGTTAGAAACGGGACGAACGACGGATAAATTTCTTCCACCGGTGCGGCGAAACCTGGCAAGCCGAACGGAGCGGGAAGGTAGTCCGAGATCGCCGGCTTGGTCCCGACTGTGATCGGCAACGCGAACCGAAGCTTGCCTTGGCGGACGAGCCATACGCCTTCCTTCTTTTCCCTTGTCGAGAAATATTCGAACCGCTTCACGTCGGCAAGCGACGGCGACGCGGGAAAATCGGTCACGTTCTCTTTCGCGAGCACTTTCATGAAAGCTTCGCGGGCAAGAATTATCTTTCCGAAACCGGTGCCCGTCTGTTGCCATTCGCGGCTCGGGTTGATGTACGAATAATTCCCGCGGCCGTAGCCGAAGACGTTGAACATGTGTGTCTTGTCGTTGTAATCGGCACGTATCCAACGCCACGCCTGATTATAAAGAGCGGCGAGCTCGGGCAGCGGAGCTGGGCGGAACTCCGGATTCTGACCGAGAAACGCGACGATCTCGAGTGTATCCAAATAGCTGACCAATCCCTGGCTGCGGCCCCAGTTATATCCATAACCTTCCGGCGACACGAGGTCCCACCACAGCCGCATCTGCTGCTTCATAGAGGGCTTCAGCTTGTCCTTGATGTCCTGCCGGCCCGCGATGTCGGCCGCGTCCCAGCAGAAACGGATATACTCGTTCGAATAGCGGTCGTACCGGCCGGTCGGCAGATTGTCATCGGCGTAGATCGCCCCATCGGTAAACTGCTTCGCTGCCCGTTCCACCACCGAATCGACCAGCGCACGGTCTTTCAATACGCCCATCTGCCAGCTCATAGCAGCTACCCGCGCCGCGACACCGAGGTAATTCTCGGGCAGGTTGATGACCTCGCGCTTCTCCTTATCGTAAAAGCGGGCCGGATCGAGCAATGCATTCCACTCTTTTCGTTCGCTCTCGGACATGCTCTGCCAAACGGGATTTTTGCTCAGGTCAGTTCCATAGTGACGCAAGGCCAGCGTCGAATAAAGCTGCGAAAAAGCCTTGCCGCCGTTTCGTGATTCGATCAGTCCGATCTCCGCAATCGCCCGTGCCGTATCCTTCCCCGCAATCGTCC
>CADEEU010000363.1 GCA_902826385.1 uncultured Acidobacteriota bacterium
TTGAAATTATCGAGCAAGGGAAGGTCTAAAATTTTTTGCTTTTATTTGTAGCAATTGCTGTTACAAAATGTTGCAGAGAATGATATCGAGCAAAGGGCAGGTTTATCGAACAAGGGAAAGAACGAGCGAAGGGAGGGTTTTATATGATTCCGGGAGCAAACGGCGAGTGCTTGTCGCTTGAGCTAAGACCGCCGCAGTTATTTTTGAGCACACTAAGCGGTGTGCTCCGTCTTTACCCGTGGTTTTTACGCGTGAGCCTCGTGCTTCACAGGCTTGTGCAATAACAGCGACCAATGGCAAACAGATTTTACGAACTGGCGTTCACGCCTTCGGTGAAAAAAGCCCAGGAACATTACGGTTCGCGAGCACATTTTTCGAAATTCGAACGAGGGCCGGACAAAAATATAGTTCTCGGCGACGCCGAGGCGGATTTCATTGAATCGCGGGACGGCTTCTACATGGCTACGGTTAGCGAAACAGGCCGTCCGTATGTTCAATTTCGCGGCGGGCCGCCAGGCTTTCTTAAGCTTCTTGACGAGCGCACACTTGGCTATGCGGACTTTCGTGGCAATCTTCAGTATATAAGCGTCGGAAATCTTCGGGCGAACAGCAAGGCGGCCCTTTTCTTGATGGACTATGCTAATCAGCGAAGATTGAAACTGATGGCCGGAGTTGAAATCTTTGAAGCCGCGGCCAGGCCGGACCTGACTGAAAAGCTTGGTTCCGCAGAGTATAAAGCCAAGGTAGAGCGAGCGGTAATTCTCAATATCGAAGCCTTCGAATGGAATTGCCCTCAACACATTACGCCCCGTTATACGTTAGACGAAGTGCGTGCCATGATCTCGCCGCACATCGAGCATATAGCCAAACTGGAAAAAGAGATCGAGAATCTCAAGGCGGAAAGACGATGAAAACGTATTTAGAAAAATCGATTACCTTTGCGGAATACCTCGGCCTCATCGACGGACTGCTGGCGGAAGGCAAAACAACGGGCACAAATCAGTCCGATGCGATGGTTGGTTTCGGCAGACTCAATCGACAGCGGATGGAACGTTTAGGCAAAACGATCGAGCTAAACGACGGAGTTATTTCCGCGACCCGAACCGTGCGTCGCAGGATGATCTGGCTGATTCTTACCGAAGGTTGGTGCGGTGATGCGGCCCAGAATATTCCAGTAATCGAAAAGATAGCTGCCGAAAGCGCGAACATCGAGACTCGTTATCTCCTGCGTGACGAGAATCTTGAGCTAATGGACCGGTTTCTTACAAATGAAGCCAGAGCGATACCAAAGCTCATTGCTCTGGACGCCGAAACCAAAGCGTTGCTTGGAAGTTGGGGAGCACGTCCGCAGGCTGCTCAAACGCTGTTTCTTGAGATGAAGCAACGTGGCCTTGAAAAACCGCTAATTTTGGAGAACATGCAGCGTTGGTATAATGCCGATAAAGGCGAATCTGTCCAGACCGAATTTGAGAAGCTATTGAAAGACTGGGAAGGCTCGCGGGCCGCTTCGGCCACAACGCGATAAAGACTAACTTTGAGGAGATTTAACTAACATGAAGATCCATTTGACCGCAATTTTTTCATTCGCGATATTCCTTTCTGCCTGCGCTGGACCTCCGGCTGATCAGCCAAAGGCCGTAACCAATGTCGCATCGAACACGAATACGGCCGCACCGGTCAACACGGCAAATAACGCCGCCAAACCAGCGGTACAGGGAGAGAAACTTGAAATAAACTCGCAAAATTCTACTGTCAATTTTGTCGGTTATAAGGTAACGGGCAAACACGACGGAGGATTTAAGAACCTTTCGGGTGCCATAAATTTGGTCAACGCCAAACCGGAGGAAAGCGGCGTTTCTGTCGAGATCGAAACGAATTCGATCTTCTCTGATGATCCGGGGCTAACCGAACATCTGAAATCGCCGGACTTTTTCGACGTTGCAAAATTTCCTAAAGCATCCTTTAAATCGACCAGGATCGAAGCCGGAGCCCAGGAGCCGAACAATTACATGGTTACAGGCGATCTTGATCTGCACGGTGTTGTTAAATCGATACAGTTTCCCGCAAGGATAGACGTAACTGACAGTGAGGCGGCCGTGAAGATTAAGTTCAGGTTAAACCGCAAAGATTTTCAAATGAACTATCCGGGTAAGGCGGATAATCTGATCAGCGACGAGGTCACATTAGCACTTGACGTAAAAGCTCCGAGGAAAAAATAAGGCCGATTTTTGGAGATGAGCGCGGGTGGCAAGCGGCTTTTTCCTGTCTCTCTGCATAACATCCGGCGTTCATCTCCGATTAGTTTATGAAGGCATACGAAATAGAAGAGTTCGGTATCGACAAACTACGTATCGTCGAACGTCCCAATCCCAAACCGGCAGACAAAGAAGTATTGGTCAGTCTCCGCGCGACCTCGCTGAATTATCGTGATTTCATGGTGGTTTCGGGTTCGTACAATCCACGCATGAAAGTGCCGGCGATACCGTTTTCGGACGCGGCCGGAGAGATAGCGGCCGTGGGCGAAGGTGTTACCAAATGGAAAGCCGGCGACCGCGTCATGCCGATATTTGCCCAGCGCTGGTACGAGGGCGATTCGAGTGAAGAAAAACGACGAACTTCGCTTGGGGCCGGAGCTCAATGGGACGGAGTTTTGTGCGAGTTTGCTGTCTTCGATCAGGAGTCGGTGGTGAGAATTCCGGACCACCTTTCGTTCGAAGAGGCGGCAACCCTGCCCTGTGCGGCGTTAACGGCGTGGAACGCACTGTTCGTTTCCGGAAAACTAAAGCCTGGTGACGCTGTTCTTACGCTTGGCACCGGCGGGGTTTCGATTTTCGCTCTACAGTTTGCGAAGATGGCCGGAGCAACTGTTTTTTCGACGTCGGGCAGTGAGGAAAAGATCGGCCGGCTTAAAGATCTCGGCTCCGACGGTACGGCTAATTACCGTGAACGCGAAGACTGGGACAGGGCGGCGATCGAGTTTTGCGGTGAAGGTGTCGATCACGTCGTAGAAGTCGGCGGGGCAGGAACGCTGCCGAAGTCGATAAACGCGACGCGGATAGCGGGCCACGTCGCTATGATCGGAGCACTGACCGGAGCGGCCGGCTTCAATCCGGTAACGGCGTTTATGAAGGCCATTCGCCTCCAGGGGATTTTTGTCGGTTCAAAACGAATGTTCGAAGAAATGAATAAAGCAATCACGGCAAACACGCTAAGGCCGGTAATAGACAGCGTGTTCGAATTCGATCAGGCACGCGATGCACTAAAACATATGGAAAGCGGATCGCATTTTGGAAAGATCGTAGTAAAGATCGGTTGACTTGCAGGGAGGCTTATGGAAAAGAGAAAACTTGGAAATTCCGATTTAGAGATCACGCCGGTCGGCTTTGGAGCGTGGGCGATAGGCGGTGGTGAATGGGCGTTTGGTTGGGGGCCGCAGGATGATAAGGATTCGATAGCAGCAATCGAACGGGC
>CADEEU010000364.1 GCA_902826385.1 uncultured Acidobacteriota bacterium
GTCCTGGTAAAAGGAAAATGGCATCTTTATCCTGAAATGGCAGCCGCAGGATTGTGGTCAACGCCTACCGATCTCGCGAAATTGATCATCGAGATTCAGCGATCAGCAAAGGGTGAATCAAACAAGGTTATTTCGAAAGACATGACGACCAAGATGCTCACGCGGCAGAATCCTTCCTTCCCTAACAGCGATGCTGGCCTTGGGTTCTTTCTTAAGGGAAAACCACAGCCTTTTCGTTTTAGTCACAACGGAAGTACTGACGGCTATACGGCTGTTATGGTCGGGTTTATCGAAACGGGACAGGGCGCGGTTGTGATGACAAATTCTGATGATGACGGAGGACTAACAACGGAGATACTTCGAAGCATTGCAGCCGAATACGGGTGGAATGATATGAAGCCCGATGAGATCGCCGTAGTTGATCTCGATGCGAAAAAATTAGTTGATCTTGCCGGAGTCTACAAGTTTACAAACGGGAATGAGCTGAATATCACTGTCGAAAACGGCAAATTGTATGCCGCGCCACCCGGGCGCGGAAGAGCCGAGCTGCTTCCGGAAAGTGAAATGGTCTTTAGAGTGCTGGTGCCGGGAGTGCCTCGAGTTACGTTTGTCAGGGACGCCAAAGGTGAAATTGCGGAACTGATCCTATTGCAGAATGGCCGTGAAGAAAAAGGCACTAGAAACTAGGGATCAGGCCATGCCGCTTTAATTTTTATGAGTGCAGATGAGGAAGAATTCACCGCGATCTTCGACGATGTGTATCCGAATCTGTGCCGATTTTTAGAAGGAATCTTGGGATCGGACGGCTCTGCTCAGGAAATTGCTCAAGAGTGCTTTATGAAACTCTACAAAAAAGGGCTAGACGATATTAAAAAAGGTGATGAGATATTCTGGCTGTTTCGAGTTGCACGGAATCTTGCTCTTAACAAAATCAGAGATGCAAAAAGGCATGTTGGTCTTGCCGAGAAGATCAAGGAATTGTTTTACAAATCAAAACCGACCCATGATGAGGTGTTTGAGACTCGTGAGGCGTTGGAAGGAGCAGTAGAGCTACTGCGTAAACTACCCGAACATCAGCGAGCCGTTCTCATCCTGCGCGAGCAAGAAGAGATGAATTATCGCGAGATCGCCCGGGTTCTCGAGATTTCGGAAGCAAAAGTAAAGGTTGATATTTTTCGTGCAAGAAACTCGTTACGGACGATGGTCTGATCGTATTAAATGAATATTCGGACAACAAGTCATATGGTCTGCGTGAATCTTGAAAAGATCTCAGAGTTGATCGACGGAAATCTCAGCGAAACCGCGGTGACGGGGCTTACGCAGCACCTCGAGGACTGTGAAGAATGCCGCGAGTCTCAACTCCAGTTCCTGCAATTGCGGCAACAACTTCGTTCGATAGAGATCAAGCGCGATCCGTTCATGGAAAGAAGAGTGCTGAATGAGATCCTTCATTCCGACAAGCCAGCGTCTCGCCAATACTCGTTCATTCGGTCTTACAAATATGCGTTGGCGGCCTGTACCCTAATAATTTTCGGTCTTTCCGCATTCCTTCTTTTAGATCGCAATACTGATCCGAGATCCTGGGAAGTGGTCAATATTGGTGGTGATCCGTCAATAGGCCAGCATGATCTAGGCGAGAGAGGGCGTTTGAGAATCGGCGAGATGCTTCAGACTGATGGCGGCTCAAAGGCAAGAATCATCGTTGCTGACATAGGCACCGTCGAGGTCGAGAGCGAAACCAGGATCAGCCTTGTTGCATCCGGACCCGCCGAACATCGATTGCAATTGGACAGAGGATCTATCAAGGCTGTCATCAACGCACCGCCGAAATTGTTTTTTGTCAACACACCTTCGGCTACGGTCATTGATTACGGCTGCGAATACACGCTTAATGTTAGCGACGACGGAGAAACTGTTCTGCACGTTACAAACGGTTGGGTCAGCCTATATCTCAACGGCCGTGAATCGCTTGTTCCCGCGAGTGCTTATGCAAAATCAAGACCCGGAACCGGTCCCGGGACCCCATTTTTTGAAGACGCTTCGGGCAACTTTATTGACGCTCTGACTCGTTTCGATTTTGAGAACGGGGGGGCATCCGCCGTGGAACAAATTCTTTCGGAATCCCGCCAACGTGATGCGATGTCGCTTTGGTATCTGCTCGAAAGAACTAGTGGTATCGACCGTGAAAAGGTTTTTGA
The DNA here is from genome assembly GCA_902826385.1 of uncultured Acidobacteriota bacterium. Lineage (GTDB taxonomy): Bacteria > Acidobacteriota > Blastocatellia > Pyrinomonadales > Pyrinomonadaceae > OLB17. The sequence goes on from CADEEU010000364.1 coordinate 2,199, forward strand.
AAGATTGAATTCTTTCGTCCCGATTTCCGGCGAAACAACCAGGCAAGGTGTTCTCGTCCTTGATAAGAAGATGCTCGGCGTGTGGAAGGAAGCTATTGATGTGACGAGCATCGGCGAGAGCTATGGTCGGCCCACAACCGCTGCGAATAAGGATCTTCGATCGATCGGCGAAATGAGCGAACCGCGTGCCGCACACACCGCGAGTTTGTTAAATGACGGTAAAGTTTTGATCGCGGGCGGTTTTATTAAAGAAGGCGAGATTACAGCAACGGCCGAAATATTCGACCCGCAGGACGATAAATTCAGCTTGGTCGGAAATTTGAAGTCGCCAAGAGCTTTTCACACCGCAACGCTTCTTCCGAACGGCAAAGTCTTGCTGGTGGGCGGCACTGGCCAAGGCGGTTTGCCGGATCAAACTTCAGAAATTTACGATCCGCAAACGATGACTTTCAGCTCTTCGGGCGACCTGCATTTTGCCCGCACAAATCATCAGGCAACTAGACTAAACGACGGCAAAATTTTGTTCACGGGCGGAATAAACTTCGAAAAAGCAGCTTTGAGCGAAGCCGAAATTTACGATCCGCAAACCGGAACTTTTTCGCTCATCGGAAAACAAAACGAGCAGAGAGCGTTTCATGCCGCAACTTTACTCAAAAACGGAAACGTTCTATTAACCGGCGGAAGCAAAGGCAATTTTTCAAAAGAGAACATTCTCAATACCGCTGAAATATTTGACCATGCTTCGCAAAAGTTTAGAGCGGTCAACAGCTTAACAGAACAGCGATACAGCCATTCGGCGAATCTTTTAGCCGACGGCAAAGTACTGATAACGGGCGGTTCGGCAGCCGACGAATGGAAAAAACGCCTTTCGACAGCGGAAATTTTCAATCCCGATAATAATTCGTTTGCAAGGATCGCGGAAATGGGTATGCCAAGATTCAACCATCGATCGGCAACAGTAACGCTTTCAAACGGAAGGGTCTTGTTCGCCGGATCTGCGGCACGGTTAGAAATGTATGATCCGTCCGCAAATAAATTTTTGTCCATCTCAGGAAATGTCGGAACCGGACGAATCAATTCCACCGCGACTCTTTTGCAAAACGGTTCGGTTTTGATTACCGGCGGTTACAACCTCGGTTACCCGCCAACTGGCAACGGCTGGATTAATATACCTAATTAAGGAGACTATTTTCCATCGGCTCGCGTAGTTTGCTGGCACTATCGAAAGGATAAACCAAAACTTCTCTGCGCCGCTATGGTCTCAGCTATCTT
>CADEEU010000365.1 GCA_902826385.1 uncultured Acidobacteriota bacterium
GCGGCGGCGTCCCGAATTTCCTGAGCATCCGCTTTGCCGACAAAAAGCGCGGTGCCGCCGTCGGGTCGGTGTTGAATTCAAAAGGCGATGTGATCGATTCGCTCGTGCTCGTGACCCGCGACGGCGGCGAAACCTGGAGCAGAATAATCGCGCCTACCAAAACCGAACTGTTTCATCTCGATTTCAACGGCAGCTCACACGCGTGGATAGTCGGCGATAACGGACTGATCCTTGCGACGATAGACGGCGGAGAAAGCTGGAGGCCGCAAAGATCGGGAACGGCCAACGCGCTCTATAATGTCGATTTCCGTGACGATTTCGAGGGCTATGCCGTCGGTGCCGCGGGGACGATTCTCAGAACCGCCGACGGCGGTGCCACCTGGCAAAGAGTTACGACCGCATTCCCCGGCACATTTATGCGGGTCGATTTTGCCGACGACAAAAACGGATGGATCGTCGGCCATCGCGGCCTTGTCCTACGCTCATCCGACCGCGGCCAAACCTGGATCAAGTCGGAAAGCTCGACCACAAAAAATCTTTACGGCCTCTACATCGTAAAACGCTACGGCTGGGCCGTAGGAGCAGGCGGCACCGTGCTCGAATACGCGAGATAACATTTTCCGCACACCACATTGCGACAGCCTAAACCCCGCAAAACTCAATTTTTACTTTTCTGAACAAAAATCACTTTCGTCCATTAACACTTTTGTAATATTGTGATATCTTACATCATTATTTCTTCTCGATAATTCCGTTTTCATCAGGGATAGTTATTAAACAATTCGATTTTTTGGAGGAGTTGAAATGTCTAAAAGACCTTTTGCCGTCGCACTGGTTCTACTCGCCCTTCTGCTTTCCTTAAACACGGCCGCCACCGCCCAGGGTACAACCACACGCGTAACCGGAACCGTAACCGATTCAGCCGGAGCCGCCATCGGCGGTGCAAACGTTACTCTGACAAGTGAAGGCACGAACATTAGCCTGACTACGCAGACTAGCGATAGCGGAGCTTATGTCTTCGATCTCATCCAGGCGGGTGCGTACAGCGTTACGGTCGAGAAAGCGGGATTTAAGAAGTTCATTTCGACCGGAAATAATGTTCTGATCAATCAGCCGGCAACAGTAAACGCGGTGATGGAAATCGGTGATGTTTCCGCGACGGTTTCCGTCCAGGGTTCCGCCGAGCAGGTTCAGACAAGCAGTTCTGGCAACCTGGGCGGAACGGTTGAACAAAGGACCATTGAAAGCCTCCCGATCGTCGGTACGCGCGGAAGAAATCCGTTAGATATTCTAAATTTCCAGCCCGGCGTCGCGAACGGGGCAAACACCGGCGGCGGCGTTCATGTGAACGGCTCCCGCGACCGTGCGTTCAACTTCACGCTTGACGGAATCGACATCAACGAATCGACCGCCGGCGGCTCGAATTTCACACCGCTTCGTCCAAACCCGGATTCGATCCAGGAGTTTCAGATCGTAACCAGCGGCTTTACCGCAGAACTCGGCCGCAGCAGTGGTGCCCAGGTAACCTTTGTTACCCGCTCCGGTACCAACAACTTTCGCGGGAGCCTTTTCGAGTTCTATCAATCCGACAAATTTATGGCACGCAGTTACGCGTCAAACGTAAATGGTACGCCGAAAGAAGCTTTCAACCAGCATATCTTCGGTGGCAGCCTGGGCGGGCCGATAGTTAAAGATCGGGCCTTCTTTTTTGTTAATCTCCAGATGTTGAGGGCCAGCGACACGCTTTTGTCCACCCGCACGGTTTACACCCAGACGGCGCGACAGGGAGTCTTTCGCTGGGTGCAGGGCGGGGTCAACGGACCTGGCTCAGTAGACGCAAACGGCAACCCGGTCCGAGCAGCGTGCTCTCCTCTCCATCCGGGTACGCCAGCTACGACACCTTGCGTCAACTCTTACAATATTGCAACGGGCACCGGCACTTCGCTTGATTCATTCCTTATGCAGTACATCAACGCTATGCCGCTGCCAAACAGTTTCAGTGCCACTGGGGACGGCTTGAACACGGCGGGATTTTTGTTCAACGCACCTCAGGTTGAAAAGCAATATGATTTTGTTTCTAAGGTCGACTTCAAGTTGAACGATGAGAACAATTTCTACGTCCGCTATGCCCAGGGCGAACAGAACACGTTTGGTGACGCGGGTAACGGGGGGCGGCCTCGGTTTCCCGACGCCCCGAATTTTGTTGATACGTTCCGAAGTCCCAAGAACCTAGCGGCGAACTGGCGTTGGTCGCCATCGGCGAAGTTTGTGAACGAGTTCATCGTCGGATACAGCAAGTTCGCGTTTGACTTCCTAACACCTGAGCCCGATCCCGACTACGCGTTCATTTTCAACATACCGACGGACATCAATACAAATTTCTCCTACAACGCGAGAAGCTTTAGGACGTGGCAGTTTGTGGACAACATGACGTTCGATTTCTCGCCGCACGTAATCAAAGCCGGAGCAAATGTAAGGCTTGGCAGGAGTACGGACGACCGGTCCGGAGTAGCTGGCGGCGCAATCGAGCTTGCGTATAACTTCAGCAGGACAGTCAATAGCAACTTTGTTTTTCCGGGAGGTACTGCACTTCCAACCGGAGCTGCAATCAACTCGGATGACCGCATACGGCTGGAGAGCATGATAAACGACATGCTAGGACGTGTAGGAACTGTTTCTCAGGCGTTTGTTAACGACCCTTCCAACCCAAGCTCGTTTGCTCCCGCAGGCACGCGTTGGCTCTTTGATGCTAATCATCCAGAAGTGGACTTTTACGCCCAAGATACCTGGAGACTGCGACCGAATTTTATCGTGGACTTGGGACTTCGTTGGGAAATGCGGTTTGCTCCGACCGCCGCTGGCGGTCGGCCCATACTTGTTCCCGACCGCCCGGTGACGCTTGGGTCGGCACCGTCCAACGGCATCACCTTCACTGAAGGGAAATTGTTCGATGATAACTACGGACTTATTTTGCCAACAGTCGGATTTGCCTGGGATCCGTTTGGCAACGGTAAGACGTCCATTCGAGCGAATTACCGTAAGTCCTCGGACCGTTTCGCCACTTTTCTTTTTAGCTCGTTCATTTTTCAGAGCACCCCTGGAAATACATTCCTGGGTTCTAACACGGCATTTGGACAAAGCGGAGGTCTGAGGCGTAACGGATTGCCGTCGGTTGTGCCGACAGGTTCAACTACCTCCTTAAGAACTCCGACCGCGTTCACTACCAATAACCTGACGGTGATGGATCCTGATATCAAGTTTCCTGCCATCCACAACTGGAGCCTCAGTTTCCAGCGGGACGTTTTCGGTGGCAATGTACTTGAGGTTAATTACATAGGAAAGAAGGCAACCAATTTGTTCGGAACCTACAATGTTAATCAAGTTAACCTTAATGGTACATTGCCTGGGGCAGGCGGTGAAACGTTTTTGCAGGCGTTCAATTCGATACGG
>CADEEU010000366.1 GCA_902826385.1 uncultured Acidobacteriota bacterium
GACACGGGCAAAAATGGAACCGGACGGCAAACTTCCAGTTTCAGACGAACGGCCCGCGCTTCTGCCGGCCCGGCGCCTTCCTGTTCCGGCAGTTGTTCTGATCGCGTTTATTATCGTCATTGCCGTGCCTTTGTTCTTTTTGCTCCCGCGCGTCGGCGGTGCCGGATTGGGCGGAAATCAGGGCGGCGTATCGACATCTTCGGGTTTCTCGGACACGGTCCGGCTTGGCGGTATCGGCAGCATTCAACAGAACGATCAAGTCGTCATGCGTGTAAAGCTGGATGAAACTGCCGGCACGTCAGCGATGAAATGGCGTGGCCTGGCTTTGGACACGTTCGACAACAAATCGTGGAGCCGAACCAAGGCCGCGGCCAAAGAACCCAGGCCGCGTACCGACCGCGACATTATACAGATCGATAATCCCAGCGGCCGAGAGAATCTGACCGTTCAGACTATTTATCTAGAACCGCTCGACAGCCCGGTGCTCTTTGCCTTGCCGAGAATAATAGGTGTTCAGGGAAATTTTCCGGTCCTGTTCAAGGACAAGTACGGTGCGGTGACATTTAACCGCGTCGGAGAAAGGATAAGCTACAAAGTCTTGTCGGACCGTTCGCTGCCGGGCACAAGCGAGCTTCGTACCGACCGCGAAGAATATCCGGCCAATGTCGAAAATTATCTGCAGGTTCCGCCCGAAATCGACCCGCGAATCAGACGGCTGGCCGAGCAGATCACCGAAAGCTCGTTCAATCGCTACGACGCGGCTAAATCGGTCGAATCTTACCTGCAAAACAGTTTTGGCTACACGCTTGAACAGAAAGCGTCAGGCGATCAACCGCTGGCGGATTTTCTATTCAATGTTCGCGAAGGCCATTGCGAATATTTCGCGACGGCCATGGCGATGATGCTGCGAACCCAGGGCATAGCGACGCGTATCGTGAACGGATTTTCTCAAGGTGAATATAACGAAACCGCCGGTGTCTGGGTCGTCCGGCAAAAAAACGCTCATTCATGGGTAGAAGTTTACTTTCCCGGCCCGAACGTTTGGGTTCCGTTCGACCCGACACCGTTTTCAGGCCAGTCGCCGGAATCGGGCACGGCGGGTTTTACCTCGAAGTTCAACAAGTACATCGAGGCCCTCGAAACCTTTTGGATACAATACTTTGTCGCGTTCGATAACCAGGAGCAGCGTTCGCTGTTTACCTCGGTGAAACGCGGATTTTCGGATTATCAAACAAAAACCTCCGGCTGGATGGACCGGGTCGGAGATCAGGTTTCGGAATGGTGGCGCGAAGTCCGCGGCGACAAGGGAATCGAAACAAGTCTGGTCGCGGCCGGACGAGGTGTTGGTTTAATTGCAGCGACAGTGATTCTGGGATTGCTGATTGTTTGGCTGTGGCGAAAAATTGTAAGATTAAAAGTTTGGGGAGCATTTCGGAATCGTCTCTTTGGACGGCATGATGCTTCGATAGTCGAGTTTTACGAGCGGATGCTGAACGTTTTGGCGGAAAAGGGTTTTGTCCGCGAGTCACATCAAACGCCGCTCGAGTTTGCGTGTGCAGTTGGAGGTCCCGAGGCATTGCTTATCACCAGGAAATATAACGAAGTTAGATTTGGTGCAAAGACACTTTCTGAGAACGACGAAGTACGGATCCAAGATTGGTTGCGGAACATTGAGTCGCACGGAAAACATGAATAGAAACGTTGTTGCTGCGTTTGTTCTGCTGCTTGTAAGTGTTGTCTGTTTCTCAGCGGCGGGCTATTGCTTTTGGGCAATTAACGATGTTTATGAAACTCTAAAATACTACGGATTAGAGAGTCAGTATGATAATCATGACGGAATCACGGAAACTATTAATAACTTTCGTTTCGGCATGATCAAGTATTCTCTTGGAGGACTGTTTTGCGTGTTTGTAGCCATGATCTTGCTAATCCGTAAAAAGCCTCGCTTAGGAACCAGGTAATGAAAAAAGTTGGATTTGTCAGTCTGGGATGCCCTAAGAATCTGGTTGATTCTGAGGTGATGATGGGCACGCTTGAGCAGGCTGGCTGGGAAATTACAAATAATGCCGCAGAGGCCGACACCGTGGTCGTTAATACCTGCGGGTTTATCGAATCGGCCAAGCAGGAATCGATCGACGCGATCCTTGAAGCCACGAGCTTGAAGTCCGAGGGCAAGGCAAAACGGGTCGTTGTAGCGGGATGTTTGGTTGAGCGTTATCGCGACGATTTGATGAAAGAGCTTCCGGACGTGGATGCGTTTATCGGAACCAACGAGGTAACGCGCATTCTTGAAGCGGCCGACGCGACGAAAAAATTTCGAGAACTTCCGCTGCTTCCGATAGGCAACAAGACCGCGACCTATCTCTATGACTTCGATACGCCGCGGCATCGTGCCACCGAATCGCACACCGCATTCATCAAAATAGCCGAAGGATGCGACCGGCCGTGTGCTTTTTGCTCGATCCCGTCGATGCGCGGTTCTTTCAGGTCACGGCGGTTTGGGTCGATAATTGAAGAGGCGAGAAATCTTGCCAAGCAAGGCGTTAAGGAAGTAGTGCTGATTGCCCAGGATTCGTCACGGTACGGCGAGGACCTCGGCGAGGTCGATGCATTAGCTGCATTGATCCGGGCACTCGGCGAAATCGACGAACTTGAATGGGTCCGCGTCATGTACGCCTATCCGACACACATTTCAGACGCGTTTCTCGCAGCGATTGCCGAAACACCTAAGGCAGTAAAGTATCTGGACATGCCGCTGCAGCACGCGTCGCGAAACCTGCTAAAGCTGATGAAACGCGGCGGCACGCGGGAATCGCTGGAAAAGCTGATTAAGCGTGTAAGAGAAAAAGTTCCGGGCATAACTATCCGCACGACGTTCATTACCGGTTTTCCGGGCGAGACCGAGGAAGATTTTGAAGAATTGATGGCGTTTGTCCGCAACTGCCGTTTCGACAATCTCGGCGTTTTTCCCTATTCGGATGAGGAGGGAACGCCCGCCTATGACCTGCCGGACAAGGTCGATCCGAAGGTCGCCAAACAGAGGCGAAACCGGTTGATGAAAGAGCAGGCAAAGATCAGCAAAAAACTGAACAAAGCGAAGATCGGAAACACGTACAAAGTACTTTTTGAAGGCCTGTCGCAGGAATCCGATCTGCTTTTCCAGGGCCGCATGGAAGGCCAGGCCCAGGAGATCGACGGGTATATTTTGATAAACGACATGCCCGATGATTTCGATCCGCAGATCGGCGCGGTTTACGACGTGCGAATCACCGAAGCGCACGAGTACGATCTGATTGGAGCGATCGTTTAATTCTTATGATTCAGAAGTTTTGTTTCGTTCTGGCGTCGAGTTTCTCACTCGCTTTACTGGATGGGCTGGTCACTATTCCACATCGGCGATTGAACGACTTGAGCGAGCGGTCGAAGGCGCTCCAGAGGC
>CADEEU010000367.1 GCA_902826385.1 uncultured Acidobacteriota bacterium
CTGCGTCTTGGGAATGGGCTGTGGGAAGCGGCGAAGTTCAACTCTCGGTTACAGGTAACGGAACTTGCCGTCGGGCATGGTTCGAGTTCGGGTGATGTGTGGAAGCTTGGGTATCAGTACGGTGAGATAGACGGCAGTGGCGGCGTAGACACAAGCAAGAACACCGGAAATGTTGCCCGGCAGACTTTGAGTTTTAGCGGTTTGGCCCAGCCGTTCGTTCAATCGTATAAATACGATTCGCTCTACCGTCTGACCGAGGCTAACGAGACCAGCAACGGCAATCAGACGTGGCGGCAGGTGTTCGATTATGACCGGTATGGGAACCGGCTATCCGTAGTTAGAATGTTAGAGAGTAAATCTTTCGCCAAGATACAAACGTCTTACGTCGGCGTCCTGGACGAGTTCGGCGGGCGAGCCGGTGCGGAGGATTTTGCCTTCGGTCATGATGTAGGCGCGGTCGGTGATGGAGAGGTTTCGCGGACGTAGTGGTCGGTTATGAAGTTATCGTTGCCCTGCCCTTTTTTCGGATTTAATACAATTTCATAAATTCCTTCCAAACTTTGCAATCCACTAACCAGTGCCTTTTTGGAAACTGTTGCAACCGTATGCGGTTGGGCGACATCTTCCTAAAAGGCTTTGTTTTAGATTGCGGGTCGGATTTTTGTTGCCTGATTGCTTAGATCGCAGTCTTCTCAGAGCTTTCCGCCGGGCACACCTGAATTTACTTATCCTCCCCAATTTGTTAGGTTATAAGGTTTAGTGAAGCCGGTCTTCGGAGATTAGCGATGAACTTAAAACAGACGCAATTGCACATTTTGTCACGGGCCAGGGACCTTTCGGGGCGGGCAAGGACGGGTGTGTCTCTCCATTGTCACACGGAACATTCGAAAGAAATGCTCGATTTTTTGCCGCATTACGCGGACAAATTGCCGATCATAAATTATTTTTGGCAAAAAGAGCGGGCCAATTATTTAAAGAGAGAAGGCAGAGGTATCGATTTTTCGACGGCCTATTGGTCGCCGCCGATGTCCGGACAGTCGGTTTATGATATCGAGCGAGAGCAGATATCGAAAGCCGGACTGGAATCGATCGTTTCAGTTACCGACCACGACAGCATCGACGCCTGTCTTGAAGTCAACGGCAAGGAAAACAATCACCGGGCCCCGATCTCGTTGGAGTGGACGGTACCTTTCGATGACGGCTATTTTCACGTCGGCGTTCACAATCTGCCAAAAGACCGGGCCGTAGAGCTTACGAAAACGCTGCTCGAATATACATTCGGCGAAAATCCGACCGATGAAAAGCTGACGGAAATGTTTGCAATGCTGGCCGAGATGCCCGGCGTGCTGATTATCCTGAATCACCCGATCTGGGATATAGAGCTGTTCGGGGCAGAACGACACGAGGCATTGCTTAAGGAATTCGTAAGAAGACACGGCCGCTGGATACATGCCTTTGAAGTAAACGGATTTCGCTCCTGGTCTGAAAACAAACGCGTGATCGAAATGGCCGAGGCTTTGGGCATGCCGCTTGCGACCGGCGGCGACCGGCACGGATGCAAGCCGAATACTGTTATCAATTTGACGAATGCCGACACGTTTGAGGAATTCGCGAATGAAATTCGGGTTGAAAAGCGAAGCGAGATCGTTCTAATGCCCGAATACGAACAGCCCCTTCATTCGCGGCAGATGCAGTCGTTCTCCGAGATACTCAAGCATTACCCCGACTTTCAAGAGGGCCGGCAAAAATGGTTCGAGCGTGTGTATTTCGACACGGGTGACGGGCACGGGCTAAGATCGCGTTCTTCGCACGGTTGGGTGTTCGGCGGACCGGCATGGCTTAGGGCGGCGGTCTGCACGCTCGGTTTTTTTGGCAGTCCGGCGATGCGTCCCTTTTTCAGGCTTACCCGTAAACGAAAAGACCGCGTTCCGAAAGATGCCGCGAAAACCAGGTTCGAGACCGTAGATATGGGCGAGCTTCCGGCAAGCATTTCGTCAGATACAGTTTCGCAGAATTAGCCAAGCGATTTTCGTACCGGCATTATCGAAGTTTGCATCAGAATTTTAACCTGTAAAGATCAGGCGGCGGGCTTGCCCGTCGCTTCTGATTTATAAGCTTTGTGGAGAACCAGTTAAGAATCGCCTTTTTCCCCGACTCGTATCTAGAGGTCAACGGGGCGGCAATGACAAGTCAGCGTTTAGTCGCCTTTGCAAAACGGAATAACTATCCGTATCTGTGCATTCACGCCGCAAGAAAAAGTGAAACATGGCAGGACGGCAGCGTTACTTATATGACGCTTAAACGTTCGCCCGTCTCATTTTCGCTCGATGAAGAATTAGCCTACGATCCTCTATTTCAACGCCACGCCGGCAAAATAGACAAGCAGCTTCAGGAATTTAAGCCGGATGTAATTCACATTACCGGCTTAAACGACGTAAGCATCGTTGGAGCTTATCTCGGCTGGAAGTATCAGATTCCTATCCTCGGTTCATGGCACACAAATCTTCATGAATTTGCCGCCCATCGTCTGGCGAAAATGCTTCGATTTCTGCCGAATGGTTTTATTTCGAATATCACCGGATTTGCCGAGCGAAAAATTCTCGATGGAGCGGTGCTTTATTACAAGATGCCAAAGGTCGTCTTGGCACCCAACCAGGAATTGATCGATATACTGGCGTCGGGCACGCATCGTAGATCGCAGATAATGAGCCGCGGTGTCGATACCGAGCTGTTCTCGCCGGAGCATCGTACCGTTGATGACGATATTTTTCGGATAGGTTTTGTCGGCAGGCTTCGGGCGGAGAAGAATGTGCGGATGCTGGCCGATCTCGAGCGCGAACTCATCGCACGCGGCAAAACGAATTTCAAGTTCCTCATCGTCGGTGAAGGCAGCGAACGCGGGTTTCTGGAAGAAAATATGAAGCACGCCGAAATGCCCGGATTCCTTGATGGCGAAGATCTTTCTCGTGCCTACGCGAACATGGATCTTTTCGTGTTTCCATCCAAAACCGACGCGTTCGGCAACGTTGCACAGGAAGCATTCGCGTCAGGCGTTCCTGTTTTGGTGACCGACATCGGCGGGCCTAAGTTTTTGATCGACAGCGGCAAAACGGGCTATGTAGCAAAAGACCTAAGCGAGTTTGTCGAGTATACTATTCAGCTTATGGACGATCGCGAAAAGCTGTCAGAGATGAAGCGGAATGCTCGTGCAGCCGCAATGACAAAATCGTGGGACGCGGTTTTTGAATCGGTTTACGACGGCTATCAACTTTCATACGAATTGCGGGAGAGAAATTTCAAACGAAAATGACGCGATCCGAGGATATACATAAGTCCATAACCGAAGCCGATGACCTGGAAGAAATCCATGAGCGGGAAATACCGCTTGCGGAGGTCCT
>CADEEU010000368.1 GCA_902826385.1 uncultured Acidobacteriota bacterium
AGACACGGGAAGATAACACATTGGTCATACCAATGTCTAGTTGAAAATGAAAAACTTTCGTTACCAGTTATACTGATCCCTCAAGTCGATTATCGGGTTATCGGAATCGTTCCGCTCGAGATATTCTTGCAGACCAAGGAACGGAAATAACTCAAAGTTCCGGTGCGGATCTTGCGAAAAAGCAATGGGAAATGTCAACGAAGTTTACTTCCGTACGAACAAAGCTTTTACGAAGCAATATTACATGGATCGTGCCAGATCGACCGGTGATCTCCACGGCCAGGCTGCAGCATTGTTTGAGCGCGATGGCTTTGCTACGATAATTGCAAACCTAGTCTGACCACGGAGCAGGCTTCCTGACCCAGCGATGCGGCCGAAGGTCTTCGATCAATTGGGTTGAGAGCGGCCCCGCGTCGCTCGCCGCAATATTTCCCTCTACATGATTGGGCTTTCGCATTCCTGGAATTATAGTGCTCACGGCCGAGTGACTTAGGATAAATCGCAAAGCCATTTCAGGCATTGACGAACCATCGGGAATCAGCGGCCTCAGAGCCTCGGCGCGTTCTACGCTCGGGATCAGGTTCTCCTTTGTGAAGTAGCCGCTACGCCAGTCGTCCGCCGGAAAGGTGGTTTCCTTCGTCAGCGTGCCGGTCAAAGTTCCCTCGTCAAACGGGACTCTGGCGATCACGGCTACGTCCATTTCTTCGCAGGCATGAAATAGTTGATCCTCGGGATTCTGGTCAAAGATGTTGTAGATAACCTGCACGGAATCCATCTTGCCGCTCTTGACCGCCTTGACGCCGTTCCACGGTTCCCAACGGTTTATCGAGATACCGCATGCACCAATCAGGCCTTGCCGTTTCATATCGTCGAGCGCGTCTGACCAACTGTTATCGTTGGTCCAGTCATCGCTCCATGTGTGGATCTGTAATAGATCGAAACGATCCAAGCCCGCATTCTTGAGACTCTTATGCAGGAATTCTTCGATGTGATCCGGCGGATAGCATTCGTCGAGAGTATATTCCGGCAATGTCGGATACGCCATATTCTTTGGCGGTATCTTGGTCGCGGTGTAGAGTTTTTTGTCAGGGTTCGCACGGACAAGCTTGCCAAGCAGAGCCTCGCTCCTGCCCTCGCCATAAACATACGCCGTGTCAAAAAAGTTGCAGCCGAGATCGGCAGCGAGCTGAAGCGACCGCAGAGAATCCTCGTCGTCCGAGCCGCTCCAGCTACCCATTCCCCACATTCCATAACCGAGTTCGCTCACCGGCCAACCGGTTCGCCCAAATTTTCGATATTGCATAAGTGTTGATGCTAAAGGTCCTTAGCACAGCGAAAGCCGAGATTATTTAACCCCGACTCGGGCTCGGCCTGGCTTCGTCCGGCCACCCGGTAATTGGAACAGAAATTCTCGGCGCACAGAAACGAGCCGCCGCGAATGACGCGATTCGTACCCATTTCCGGGCCTTTTGGGTTCGATTTAGGCGACTTTGAATAGTAATCGTCCCCAAATCGATCGGCGCACCATTCCCAGACGTTTCCGGTGATGTCGTAGATGCCAGATCCATTTGGCGGAAAGCTGCGCACCGGTGCTCGTCCCAGAAATCCGTCGGCGATCGTGTTGACGGTCGGAAACTCGCCCTGCCACCAGTTCGCAGCTGGCTTCCCTAGCGGATTTAACTCGTCGCCCCACGAGTATTTGTTTTGTGCGAGTCCGCCGCGAGCGGCAAATTCAAATTCGGCCTCGGTCGGGAGGCGTTTTCCTGCCCACTTTGCATAAGCGTTCGCATCATTCCAAGACACCTGAGAAACAGGTTCATCTGGTCGCGTTGTTGACGACGGCCCCTCGGGATGAAGCCAGTTCGCTCCGTCAACCGAGATCCATTTGCCCGAATCAAAGGTAAAAACCCCCGACCAGCCAAAGCGTTCCGCCTCCGTCTTGTAACCGCTCGCGACCACGAACTTCTCAAACTCCCCGACGGTCACTTCTTGTGCATCAATATAAAACGAAGCGATCTCGACCGAATGTACGGGCCCTTCCGACGGCATTCCATCGTCGGTGCCCATCAGAAAATTCCCGCCGTTTATTCTGACCATGCCGTCCGGCGCGGCCGTCGCGACCTTGGTTTGGTTTGCACTGCAAGCCGTGTGAAAGAGCACTGCGGCGGCAATGCCAAAAAATATCACAATATTGCGGAAATCGATTCTCACTTTTTGCCGGAAACGGATAAAGTCATTCTACCGAAAGTTAACCGATTTTCCGACACAGCCTAAGAGGTAAAAAAACGCGATGATGATCTTTAAGAAGAAACTCGTTACGTCCTTTGCGATACTCGCCGTCCTGTTGCCATTTTGTCCCGGCCTAAACGCGCAGAGCAAGCCAAAAAAGCCCAAGTACAATGTGCTTTTCATCATCTCCGACGACCTGCGGCCGGAACTCGGTGCCTGTGGCGTCAGCGGGATCAAAACGCCGAATATCGACAAGATAGCGACACGCGGGACGCGATTCGATCGCGCCTACGCTCAATATCCTGTGTGCAATCCGTCGCGGTCGTCGTTCCTGACCGGCCGCTATCCTACTGAGACCAAGGTTCTAAACAACAACGACTACTTTCGTCGGATCGATCCGACCTCGGTCACGCTGCCGCAGTTCTTTAAGAATAATGGCTATGTGACGCTCAGAGCGGGCAAGATCTTTCACGGCGGGATAGACGATCAGGTCTCGTGGACCGAAGGCGGCGAGCCGACCGATCCGAATATTACGGAACGCGGAAATCCAAATTTCAGGCCGACCCGACAGGCAAACTCCGACCCTGCACAAGCTCAGGCCGCGGGAGTAAATATTGCAGACTCAGGTTCCGACCGCATCGTCGTGCTTGAGGGAGATGGCGAGAGTCATGGCGATTACAGATCCGCGTCGCGGGCGATCGACTATATTAATCGGTATAAGAACAGCCCGTTCTTTCTCGCAGTCGGCCTAGTAAAACCGCATTCGGCACCGACGGCCCCGAGAAAATTCTTTGACCTGTACGATGTCAACAATATCCCTCTGCCAATAGATTTCGGCACCACGCCAAATGCTCTGCCCGGAGCACCGCCGATCTCGATCTCGCCGAGGAACGCTGATCTATTTATCGGCCGTGAGTCGACGCCGGAGCTTTCGCGTGAGATGAAACGTGCCTACTGGGCATCGACCAGCTTTATGGACGCTCAGGTCGGCAGAGTGATTATGTGACGGGTTATGGGAAGTCGTTTGGGCGCTCGATCCGAACGGAAAAATGGCACTACGGGGAGTGGGGAGAGGGGAACTGTGGGCGAAGGCGCTAGGGGAAGGAGGGAGATGCAAAGGAAGAGAAAAAGTACAGGGAGGATGAAAAGAGAGCGAGGGAGGATGGGTA
>CADEEU010000369.1 GCA_902826385.1 uncultured Acidobacteriota bacterium
AGCCTGTACCGAAATCGTCTATATCGATCTCAATGCCAAGGTCACGGATCTGATTTAGCATTTCAATCGCTTTTGCCTGATATTCAAAGAAGATCGACTCCGTGATCTCAAGCTTCAGTCTTCTTGCCGGGAAATTAGTGTCGTGAAGTATGCGGGTGATGTTTTCGACAAGCTTCGCCTGGCCGAACTGCCGGCACGACAGATTGACACTCAGGGTCAGTTCCTTTTCGGGAGAAACAGCTTCGAAGATCGGGCCGATTTCCCGACAGGTCCTTTCCAGAATGTACTCGCCTAAAGAGTCGATCAAACCGATCTCTTCCGCGATAGCAATGAACCTTGCGGGCGAAATTTCTCCGAGCTTCGGATGCAGCCACCTGGTCAGTGCTTCGATCCCCTGAATTTGCCGATTAGCAAGGTTGAACATCGGCTGATATTGGACGTAGATCTCGCTGTTATCTACCGCGCGTCTTAGATCGGTTTCAAGCTGCAGAGTTTCTTTCGCCGCCAAATGCATCTTCTCATCGAAAACTTCATGCCTTGCTTTTCCTGCGCGCTTAGCCTGATACATAGCCGTGTCGGCGTCGCGCATCATGTCTTCAGCGGTGAAGTGTTGTTCCGATGCGTGCAAAATCCCGATGCTCGCTGAGCTGTATACTTCGTGCCCCTCAAGGTCGAACGGCAGGCTGAACTTATGCTGTATACGCTCGGCGATTCGCGTTACTTCGGTGACATCGTAATTGCCCTCGACAAGTATCGTAAATTCATCACCGCCGAGACGGGCGACGAGGTCGGACGGACGCAAACAGTCGCGAAGCCTCTCGGCGATGCCGATGAGAAGCTGGTCGCCGATCAGATGTCCTAAAGAGTCGTTGACGTATTTGAACCGGTCGAGATCGATGAAAAGAATGCTTACCCGATAATTCCTGTTGCGTTTTGAGATCGTTAAAGCGTCGGTCAACCGCGTCATGAACATTTTGCGGTTGGGAAGTCCCGTCAGAATATCGTGTGTCGCCTCATGCTGAAGTTTTTCTTCGGCCAGCTTTTTACCGGTTATGTCCTGTATCTGAAAGATCAGATTCGGAACGTTCGATTTAGAATCGCTAGCCGTTGAAACGCTCCACGAAGCCCATACCGTATGCCCTGCTTTGTGCAGATAACGCTGCTCCATCTGACAGTTAGCGGCCTTGCCGGAGACTAGCTCGTGAACTTTTACCAGGGTATCGCCCAGGTCTTCCTGAAAAATAACTGACTGGAAATCCATCTCCAGAAATTCCTTTTCGGAATATCCCAAAATATTGCAAAGGGCGTGATTGACCTTTAACCATGTGCCGCTGGCCGACACAAGAGCAATACCAATCGGGGCATAGTTAAAGGCGCTTCGAAAACGTTCTTCAGACTCGCGAAGCGCGCCCGATTGCTCTTCCAGAATATTTGCGTATTGCTCCGCCTGCTCGGCCTGCTGTATCGACATATCGATATTCTTCAGGTACATGCGGTAAGTCATGAAAACGAAGAAGATAACCGGGAATACTGCGATGATAACGCCGAACCCGATCGTGTCAGTCATTATGTGCAGCACGCCGGCGCTCGCCGCTCCTACAAAGTAGGTAATGAAGCTCCAGGCATACTTGCTTTTCCATGTTTCAAGAAGCGGAAGGCCGTTTTTTAACGCGTCATGGATCGAAGCCAAAGACGTATTGGCCAGAAACTGCGTCAAAGCCATCGCCGACAGCGCAACGATCAGCACTTGAAAATCTTCGCTATCGCCGTGACGATGCTGTGTAACGTACAGGTCCGATGCTACCAGCAGAAGGTAGACGAGACTGGTTGAGATAGCGACGGCCGCGGCGTTGAAAAACACCGTAATCTTGCGGTTGCAGAAACGCCACGACGAGAAAAAGGCCTCAAGGGCAGACAGGATTATTGCAAACTTGCCGCCGTAAAGAAGCAGAGCAAGAAATATAAAAGTGTCCGAAACGGCAATGTGGGCCTTGAACTTAGGGATTTGGATCGTGATTCGGGAGCCGACACCAATAGTAAGACAAAAGAGAAGAAGAAAAGTTAAATCGATGACTTCGAGGGGAAGCCAGTAAAGAGCCGCCGAGAAGCACACGGCGCCGGCCGCGATTACGGCAGCTATGTAACTTTGTGTCAGCTTCTCAAGTTGCATTTAGGTGGCGAAGGCCGGTAGAGGCCAAAGATAAAATACCAGGTTGGTCAGGCGATGAATTTGATGCCTTTGTAGATGAGAGAAAGGGTGGGGTACAAAGCTCCCCACCCTATTATCCGATATGCCAAAGCCGTTTGTCTACTGTTTTCTTCAGTTAAACAAATAGAGTTGTGCATTCGTCCGTTGCCTTGTATCCCGCTTTAGCAAAGCTCTTGTGAGCACCTGTGAAGTCCACATTGCTAAGGAGACATATGTTCTCGACCCGGTTCAGGAGTTCGAGGCTAAGTGCTGCCAGGCAGCTAGAGCCAAGACCCAGTCCGCGGTACTCGGAAGCAACGTACACACCCTCAAGGTAGATAACATCTGCCGTTTCCGCGATGATGTCTGCCTTAAAGACGAGCTTGTCGCCCTCGAATACAACGAATACCCGGCCCTGTTCGATGCGTCTTGCGACCCGTTTCAGAAAACCCTCGCGGTCCTTTTGCATCGGATCGACGCCGCATTCCATAAACGCCACCTCAGCCTGAGCTTCGGCGATCGGAAGCAGCTCTTCCACAGTTGCCGGCCGAACTTCGCGGTCGCATTTCGGGACCATGAACGGGAAGTTCACTTCGAACAACCGTTCGACACAGGTCAGGCGGGGTTTGCTCAGACCGTCGCTGTAGTGCTGCCAGAAGCTTTCGGCGGCCGTTCCATGCGACATGATCAGATGGAGCGGAGTTTCCGAAGTCCTGGCCGTGTAAGCAAAGGCTTTGAGGGCGTCGTTCGAGCGGGCCTCGATAAGCGTCGAGTGTCCGATCAGGGCGATGCCTTCGAGCTGTCCTTGGGCATTGCGGTATCCAAAGAACTTACCGCGGTTAAGTTCGCTCTGAAGTCCATTGTCGTTGATGAAGCTCATCATCACGACGGTGTGTACCGGGCGGACTGCCAGGAACGTCATGGCTTCTTCGCGATCGGCTTCCGTCAGTTCACGTACCTTCGAAAGATCGGGAGTCGTTTCGACGTACGGTGTGACGAAAATGTCGGTGTAGTTGTGATTTTCAATCAATAATTGAGTTCTCATTTCTTTATTCCTCCATTACTGTTGAATAACTACTGCATTGCCGGTGTGTTATCACCGAGCAATACCGAATCACCAATTAACACGCCGTCGCCGACCAGAACACCGTCGCCGACCAGAACACCGTCGCCGACCAGAACACCGTCGCCGACCAGAACAC
>CADEEU010000370.1 GCA_902826385.1 uncultured Acidobacteriota bacterium
GGAGCATATTTATGAAGCACGACAAAGTCCCTTCTTCCCGGTATTTACTGGCTTTTCTTGTTCTATTCAGCGTGATCCTTTCGGCGTGCAGCGGCAGCACGTCCAACAGCGAGTATGCAAAGACGCAGGAGCCCATTGCGGGCCGTCCGGTTTCGCAAAACGCGAACACTATGGCGAGTGCGTCCAATACCGCTTCCGGAGCTCCAATTGATTCTGACGACGGTTCTTCGGGTGAACGCTACGCCGAGATCACCGAAAATCCATTTCTGGAAGCCGCACGGGCTCCGCTTTCTACTTTTTCTATCGATGTCGATACCGCTTCCTACGCAAACGTGCGTCGGTTTCTGACCGAAGGCCGTTTGCCTCCGAAAGACGCCGTGCGGATCGAGGAAATGGTCAATTATTTCGAATACGATTATCCGCAGCCGGCAGGCGACGTGCCGTTCTCCGTCACTACCGAGACGGCCGAATGCCCGTGGAATGCCAAACACAAGCTGGTACAGATCGGGTTGCAGGGAAAGAAAATCTCGCTCGATAATACGCCTGCCGCCAATCTTGTTTTTCTCCTCGATGTCTCGGGTTCGATGAACTCTCCCGACAAGCTGCCGCTTCTGAAAGACAGTTTGCGTATGATGGTCAATCAGCTCAAACCGCAGGACCGCGTCGCAATCGCCGTCTATGCCGGGTCGAGCGGGATGGTCCTGCCTTCGACTCCGGTAGCGAATAAAGGTGAGATCGTCGCCGCACTCGATCGGCTTGAGGCAGGCGGCTCGACCAACGGCGGGCAGGGAATTCAGCTTGCCTACAGCCTTGCCGAGCAGAATTTCGTTCGCGGTGGGAACAACCGCGTTATTTTGGCGACCGACGGCGATTTCAACGTCGGGCTTACGGGCGATGATCAGCTCGTCCGTCTGATCGAGCAAAAACGAAACAGCGGCATTTTTCTTTCCGTTCTCGGTTTCGGCACGGGAAATTTGAACGATTCGATGATGGAAAAGCTTGCCGACAAGGGCAACGGCAATTACGCCTACATCGACACCCGCGACGAAGCGCGAAAGGCGCTGGGAGAACAGGTTGCCGGCACGCTGTACACCATAGCGAAAGACGTAAAAATTCAGGTTGAATTCAACCCGGCGCGCGTTGCGGGCTATCGTCTGATCGGTTACGAAAATCGCCTGCTTGCCGATCGTGACTTCAATGACGATCGCAAGGACGCGGGCGAGATCGGGGCCGGCCATTCGGTAACCGCACTATACGAGGTAGTTCCCGCCGGACATAAAGTCGAGAACGACGGTATCGAACTAAAATATTCACAGGTCCAGCCGGTCGAGACGCGTTTCGGCAATGAGCTTATGACCGTGAAGCTGAGATACAAGGAGCCCGAAGGAACGGCAAGCAAGCTCCTGACTATGGGCGTTCTCGATTCAGACAAGAAGGCTGCCGATGCGTCCGACAACCTGCGTTTTGCTTCTGCGGTGGCCCAATTTGGTCTGCTGCTTCGCGATTCCCGATACAGGCAGAATGCCAGTTTCGGAAACACACGTTTGCTGGCAGAAAGTTCCGTTCGCGGCGATTTAAAGGGATACAAGACCGAATTTCTCGAACTGCTCGACAAGGCCCAACGGCTGAAGAGTTAAGCTTGTGGTTGATCAAGCATCTGAACCAGGTCCTTGATCAACTGGTCGTGTTCGAACGGTTTGGTGGAGTATTTGTTAAAGCCAAGTTCCAGCGCCCGCTGTCTGCTTTCTTCCGAAGTGAAGGCGCTCAGGGCGATAGCGGGAATCAGGCCGCCGTTCTCCGGCGGCGACGCACGTATTTTTCTGATCAGCGAGTATCCATCTTCATCGGGCAGGCCCAGATCGGAAATTATCAGCGACGGAAGGGCTTTAGTTCCCGACAGCCACGACAAGGCGGACCTAACGGCATCGAAGCTGTTGACCGACGCCCCTTTTTGTTCAAGGAAAAGTTCGAGCACTTCGCGCGAATCCGGGTCGTCTTCGATGATCAGAATACTCACGCCTTCGAGCGGCAATGACTTATCGGGAACGGCGGTATTTTCGGCTTCCGGTATGACCGTTCCTTCAGAAAGCGGCAGAGTAACCGTGAATTTCGAACCTTTTCCGACGCCGTCGCTTTCGGCCTGTACAACGCCGCCGTGTTTAGTTACCAGAATTTTCACGATCGATAGTCCCAAGCCAAGTCCGACGTTGGTCTTTGCCTGATCGACATCACCCTGAAGAAATTGTTTAAAGATGTGGGGCAGGGCGCTCGGGTCAATTCCGTGCCCGGAATCGGTGATCTGCACTTGAGCAGAGTCCACTGTGGTCTTTATCTCGACCAAAACGTCGCCGCCCTCAGGGGTAAATTTGATCGCGTTCGAGATGAGATTGCCGAAGACCTGCTGCAACCGGTTTGAATCTCCGAAAAGCGCAATGGTTTCGTTGTCGGTGAGAAACTTGAGATTTACATTCTTTGCTTCGGCCGTCGGCCGTTGGGCCTCACATGAATTTCGAACAATGTCGAAAAGGTTTGTAGGTAGATATTCGAGCCGCAGTTTTCCCGACGCGAC
This sequence comes from uncultured Acidobacteriota bacterium, assembly GCA_902826385.1. Lineage (GTDB taxonomy): Bacteria > Acidobacteriota > Blastocatellia > Pyrinomonadales > Pyrinomonadaceae > OLB17. The sequence continues at coordinate 2,570 of CADEEU010000370.1, forward strand.
CCGGGCCGAATCGACCAGATCGTTTATAAGTTTTGTCTGAAAACGAGCGCTTCGCTCAATTGTCTCCAGCGCGTTTCGATGGGTCTTTTCATCGACGTTTTTGGAAAGTAAAATCTTTGCCCAGCCCAAAATTGCATTAAGAGGCGAACGAAGTTCGTGCGATACGAAAGCGAGGAAAAAATCTTTCGAACGGTTAGCCTCGACAGCCTCTTCGCGGGCCTTCTTTTCGCGTTCGCTGACTTTGGCAATCTCATCGGCAGCATGTTTTTGCTCGGTTATCTTTTGAACGATTCCGGTCATCCTTTGCGGATTTCCGTTCGCGTCCAGGAATGAGCGTCCTTCGGAACATATCCATTCGATTGAACCGTCAGGGTAAAGTACTCGAAACTCTTCTTCGTATTTGGTTCCTCTTGCGCGCGAAGTTTTTACGAAATCGTCCACGAAATCGCGATCCTCAGGGTGAATCGCCTGACGATAATCTTCATACGAAAAAGTCTCGTACGCGGACAGTCCGAAAAGCTCGTTGCACCGCGGCGTAGCGTGAATTCGGTCTTCCTCGAAGTCCCAGAACCACAATCCGATCTCGGCATTTTCCGCGGCAAACAATAGCTGTTCGCTTGCTCCCCGAGTTTTATCACCCGACCTGCGCCGCTCTGAGATCGATTTGCCCGAGATGAATATCTGTCGGTCGTCAGCAGAATCAGGCAGAGGCTGTACAAAAACCTCCATCGCCGCCTTGTCGTCTACGCTGATGCGGAAATCTACGGTTATGCGCGAGCTGAGGTTGGCGGCCGCGTCTGCTATTGCTTTGTCTATGAGCT
>CADEEU010000371.1 GCA_902826385.1 uncultured Acidobacteriota bacterium
CTGCGGTTTTGTTAAGACAGTGGGCTTTGTTGGTGTCCATATCGTACACCAACACTTCTTCAGGCACCTCTTGGATGACCAGGCCCGTTTTACGGGCTACGGGATTTTGCGGGTTTTTCATCTTCTCCTCCAAACAAATACCTAACTCTAATAGAGTTACGTCATTTTAGCTAGTTTATAGTTATTGTCAAAAAAATCCAAAAGGAATTTCGCGAATTTCTTTGCATCGCCTCTTGGGCTCTTCACCATTATGGCATTTTGTGCGACTAAATCCAATACTTTCAACGAAAAAGCCGGATCACGCCTCATCGTAAGCGTGTTCGGAATAATCTCCATTATTCCCGCGCCCGGGGTCAAAATCTCGGGATTCCACGCTGCTCCCTTCTCGAATGCTGTAAAAAGCACCATTCCAACCGGTATTTCAGATTCTCCCAAACGCCCGCCCAGTTCGGCTGCGGACACGTCTTTTTCCACAGTAGCCCCGAAATACCGCATCGAAAGGTGCCGCGGAAAAGTACCTACATAACCGTTTGCCTCGAGCACCGCGTACTCGTCTGAGTAATACTCGGCACCGATCTTAACTAACTCGGCCGTAAGCGTCGATTTCCCGGCGAAACTCGTGGCCGGAAAAATTATCGCCCGGCCACGCCAGCCTACGACTCCGGCGTGGACAAAAACCCGATCTTCAGCAAACTCGGCTACCTCAAGCCTGAGGATGCTATTAAGATACTTAAAGAAGTTCCGCTCGGACGGGCCGGCCGAAATTTCAACACCGCCCTTGAACAGCCTGAACTCGCCATTTTCATAGGCAATTCCGAATGTTCGGCCCTGCGGCTCTAAGTGTTCGTCTTCAAAGATCTCAGCCTTTTCTCCAAAGGCCTTTACCACTGTCCGACGTGCTTTTACCAGCAGATCGTGGTCATCGCTCGATAGGCCGATGCGAACGCCGTACGAAACGAAACAGAACCCCGAGTCAAAATAACGAGGTTTAATAGGTCGTTCTTTCGACATGAAGAGAAGCTGTCTGCCGTTTAACGCTGAAAATGTCCTGCAAATCTAGCACCTTCTAAAGTTTAGGTCAAACTTTTTTTCTTAAAGCAATTGCCGCGACAACCACGGCGGATAGAACAAGTAGAAATAGAAGCAATATCTCAGCGATTCCGCGAAAGTCGAAAGCTAACAGAAACGCAGCCGCGACGATAGATGCGATGGCCGAATAAAATAGACTGACGGTCCTATGCGGTTTTCCTGAGATCACAAGTCGTTGGTACAAGTGCTGACGGTGAGCCTTCCAGACAGTCTCGCCTTTCACGACCCTTCGTGCAAAGGTGAAGGCCGCGTCGAAAACAAAAAGCCACACAAAACAAACCGCCGCCGGGAAAAGCCAGCCACCGTGCGAACTACCATTGCCGGTTATCAGCAGCGGCATCGCGGCAAAGGTAAAGCCAAGGAACGCGCTGCCAACGTCACCCATAAAAACTGCCGCCGGGCTCCAATTGTGAAACAGAAAGCCGAGGCTCGAGAAAGCGACCGTTAATCCGAAGAGATGCAGCAGCGGTTCCGCGGTTAGATATCCAAAAGCTCCCCACGCAAGACCGGCGACGACGGCCTGCCCACCGGCAATACCGTCTATTCCGTCCATGAAGTTATAGGCATTTACGAGCCAGACAATCCACACGAAAGTGCCGACTGTTCCGAGCCAACCCAGCTCAAACGTATAACCCGCAACAGGTAAGAAAACCGAATCGACGGTACCCGAGCTCCAAATAAGTGTCGCGGCAGCTGCTCCGTGGGCCGCGAACCGGACGGCGGCCGGTAGGTTGTACACGTCATCGAGCCAGCTGACCGACGCGACGATAAAGGCGCCAGCGACGTAGCTCCATCTAGCGGGCGTACCGGTCAAGTACGAAGCAGTGATGTAGCCCACAAGACAAACCAGCACGATCACTATTCCGCCGCCGCGCAACTTTGGTTCGGCGTGGGAGCTGCGCTCGTTCGGCACATCCATTAGTCTGGCCGACCGACCCACGAGCCGAAAGATCGCGACCCCGCCGACGGTCGCGAGAAAAGCGGCTCCCAACAATAGAGATTCTTTCATGCGGATGTACTAGTTTATCGCGGCCCTGTATTTTTCGATCGCAGTCCCGAGCGAATACTTTTGTTCGGCTGCCTTGCGGGCCCGCATTCCCATCTCATCCAGCTCGGCTCTTCGCGAATACGCGTCGTTGATGGCTTCCAACAATTTGTCCGGCGAGCCGGGCGGCACTATCCATCCGACATCCTCTTCGCGAACAACACGGGCGACTTCAGACGCTTCATCTGCAATGGCCAAAACAGGTTTTCCGGCCGCGAGAATATTGTATGTCCTGCTCGGCATCGACACACCGAGCATTTTGTCGACCAGTGAAACCAGCGAAAGGTCACAGGCGTTTAGAAACACGGGCTGTTCGGTTCGCGGTTTAGGGTCGAGAATCGTAATGTTCGTCAGCTCGCGGTCCTTGACCTGTCGCTCCAGCCAGCCTTTCTTGACTCCGGCTCCGAGGAATACGAAATGAAATCGTGAGTCGTCCCGCAAGTTTTCTGCGGCCGCGACCACCGACTCTATGTCGTTTGGCGGCCCCATGTTTCCGGCATAGAGGACGACAAATTTTTCGCTGAGTTTCAGTTCGTGAAGCAGCCGGTTGTCCGATCTTGCGGCCGGCGAAACGGTTTCAAGCTCGGCCCAGTTCGGAACTACCGCAATCGGCACATCCAGGCCGAAGGTTTTCTTTTGAACAAGCTCCTCCATATCCCGGCCGACGACGATTATTTTTGCCGCGTGCTTGTAGAGCCATCGGTTCAAATACGCCATCGACGTTGCCAGGAAGGATTGCGGCTTCAGCTTTCCGGCCGCGACCAGAATTTCCGGGTAGTTGTCATGGATCAAGAGCGTGTAGCTCGCTCCGCGAAAAAGCGACGCAATTGCGACGACGAACGGCATCGTGGGCGGATTGGTTACAACGAGTACTCGGTCCCCATGGGCAAATTTTCGAATCGAGGTAATAAAAACTGACAACCCCAGCGTAATCATGTTCAAAAGACGAAAGGCGATGATGTTCTTGTTCAACGTCGTTCCGGCGACGCGAAATATTTCAACGCCGTTCCGAACTTCCCGTTTTGGGGCGACTGTACCTTTCGCCAGGTAATTGGGTTGTCCGCTGACGGCTTTTACATCGAATTTGTTGGTCAATCCTTCCGCAATGCGCGTGAGGTAATATCCGGTAGATGTCTCTTCCGGATAGTAAAGCTCGGATATTACCCACAATCTTGGTTTGATCTCGCGTTCGATAGCCATTTGCAGCCGACCTCAGCCCAAAAGCGTA
>CADEEU010000372.1 GCA_902826385.1 uncultured Acidobacteriota bacterium
TTTTACGGAATTGCGGTTGGACACGGCTGCTTTCCTTAGAGCGTCAGGAGCCGCCACCGTCGACTTTGCACTTAAAGCCGGCGTCTGCTAGGATAGCGGTTATCCGGTTAACCACCCTGTTTTATTGGAAGAATTGTCACAGAAAATCTATGAACCATCCAGCAAGATTTAACAGTTTGTTCGCCCTAATGTTGGTTGGCGCGGCAGTCGTTTTTACCGGCTTCGGACGCACAGACGCTCAGTCGGAATATTTCGGAAAATGGCCGGCCGGCTCGTCGCCGAAAGAGATCGGCAAATTGCTTGCGGAAAACTGGGTCAAGCGCGACTTCGAATTCCAGAGCGGCAAGCGCCAGTTTCTAATCTACCCTGAGGTGTGTACCTGGTACGGAGCGCTGAACGTCTCACGATCGACCAAAGACAAGGATTTGCGTTCGAGGCTCAAGACAAAGTTCGATCGGTTTTTGACCGATGATGGCGGTAAGAATATTTCGCCCGCGGCTCATGTCGATTATCGAGTGATAGGGATTGTTCCTCTCGAGATCTATCTGCAGACAAAGGAAAGCCGCTACCTGGATTTTGGCCGTGGATTCGCCGACAAGCAGTGGGAAAAAACGACGTCGGACGGCTTAACGGCCGAGGCACGATACTGGATCGATGACATGTATATGATCACCGCCGTGCAGACACAGGCCTACCGAGCAACTGGTGAAAAGCAGTATCTCGAGCGTGCGGCCAGGACGATGGTCGCGTACCTCGACAAACTGCAGCAGCCGAACGGGCTGTTTTTTCACGCTCCGGATGCACAGTTTTATTGGAGCCGCGGCAACGGCTGGCAGGCGGCGGGAATGACGGAACTACTCCTGTCGCTGCCCAAAAATCACCCGCTGCGGCCGCGTATCGTTCAGGGTTATAACCTGATGATGGGATCGCTGTTGAAGTTTCAGGGCGAGGATGGATTGTGGCGCCAGCTGCTCGATCATCAGGAATCGTGGGCGGAAACCTCCGGAACCGGGATGTTTGCCTTCGCATTTGTTACCGGTGTAAAGCAGGGTTGGCTCGACAAAAAAACATACGGCCCGGCGGCTCGAAAGGCCTGGCTTGGTCTGGTCAAGCACGTAAATCGAAATGGCGACGTGACCGAAGTTTGCGAGGGAACGAACAAGGGATTTTCAGTCAAATACTATATGGACCGGGCCCGGAAAACGGGCGACCTTCATGGGCAAGCAGCCGTCCTCTGGAGTGCGATGGCACTTCTTAGATAAAGATGCTTAACCCTCGAGTGCTGGACGATATAGGAGCGATGTCGGCGGCGATGATAAAGGCGGTGCGGGCCGGCAACAAGTCAGACCTGCGGCCGATCTTCGAGCGCGGCGTTACTCATATCATGACCGGACAGCACCGGTTGGCAAACGGCACGCTTGCACGCAATCGTCCGCAGCCGAGTACGCTTTGGCTTGACGACCTGTTCTTGAGCGTGCCCGCCATCGCTCAAATGGATGACGCTGGTCGAGCTTCTTTAGGTGCTGCCGGAAAACCAATCCTAATCGTGTAAAGGTCCTGCAGCTTTACCGCAATCATGCTCGGGGCTGGCATCTTTGCAGTCGGGAGGTTTCCCGATCACAAACTTCTAAATCTACGCTTTGGCGAACGTTTCCAGCCTCAGGATATCGACAAGGTTGGCCCAGTGTCGTCCGGGCTGGTAGGTGCCGTAAAGCTCTCAATCACAAAATAGTTTCCGGGTCGCTTATGTATTCCATATTATCTATTGGTTTTACCAATAGCTTAGATTGATTGGCTTGATGCCGAGCTGATTGGAGATCAGCTTTTGGCAAAAATACAAAATATTATTAAAGAAACTGCATTTTTAACTGGACACGGGACTCGGTATCTGTTATTTTACCAATCTATCACGAAACGGTAAGTTGTATTACCAATTAGAAGACACAGAATTTAAGTCAGCAGAAACGCATCCTGAAAACAGAAATGCCGAACTACCCGGTTAAGCGGTTAGTAGATCAACGGGTTTTCTTTCCAGTTATTAAAAAATATTTTCGAGTTCGGAACTCTTGATGTGGGCCGAATCAAAAGGAGAAAAAATGAGATCACCATCTCTGAGACTAACGCATATCTTTACGGCCTTACTTAGCCTTTCAATGATAGTTATTTTTGCTCAGTCAGTTTTTGCCCAGGACACTCGTGGCTCGATATCGGGGACGATTACGGATCCCAATGGGCAGGCGGTACCGAACGCAACTGTCCTCGTGATCGACCCAGCACGCGGGATAACAAAAACATTCACGACCAATGGCGAAGGTATATACCGCGCGACTTTTCTAACGCCGGGAAGATACCAAGTGGTTGTCGAGGCTGCCGGATTCAAAAAAGCGGTTCGGGACGACGTTGTCGTCGAGATAGGTGCCTCAGTGGCTGTGAGCATTGCTCTGGAGATTGGTGGGGCTGAAGAAACTGTCAACGTGACAGATGAGTTGCCGGCAACAAACTCGGACAATGCGTCGCTGGGCCAGGTTATAGATCAACGAAAACTGGAAGACTTGCCGCTTGTTCACGGTGATCCTTATAAGCTGATTGGGCTTTCGCCGGGCGTAACGCACACGGGTTCACAGAGACTTGATCGCCCGTTCGAGCCTACACATATCGTCGGGTACGCAGTTGACGGGACGCGAGGAAACCGCAGTGATCTAACCATCGACGGAGCTCCGAGCACGGCTACAGCTAACGCCAATGAGGTCATTGCTTCTTACGTGCCGCCCTCGGACATCGTTCAGGAATTTAAGGTGCAAACTGCAACGTTCGATTCGCAATTTGGAAACACGGAAGGCGGTGTCACGAGCATCAGTATCAAATCGGGCAAGAACACCCTTAATGGATCGGCCTATTATTTTGCTGAACCAGGCAGTTGGGCGGCAAACGATTTCTTCGGCAACTCTCGTGGACAGATTCGTCCGGAAACTAAATCCGACCGTTTCGGCGGTTACATCAGCGGCCCTGTTGTTTTACCGTGGCTTTATAATGGAAAGAACAAAACATTTTTCCTAGTTGCTTATGAAGGTATTCGCGACTCCAGGCCCCGTTTTGATGCAGGTTCGGCGGTCTGGGTTCCAACGGCTGCACTTGCCCGCGGTGACTTTTCTGCGTATGCGGTAACGATCTGGGATCCGACTTCGAGGATCAATACGGGCACTGCCGCCAGTCCGGTTTGGACGGCCCAGCAATCATTTACCGGTAATATCATTCCTGATGGCCGTATCAATCCGGTTTCTAAGGCACTTCTGACTTATTGGGCTAAACCGAAGAATCCTGGATTGGTAGGCAACATCTTCGATTCTACGCTGAATG
>CADEEU010000373.1 GCA_902826385.1 uncultured Acidobacteriota bacterium
CGGGCGATGAGTGGTTGATTTTTAGCTCCATCGAAACTTAGCTTGCAATTTCGCTTTGCAGCGGGGCAATGTCGGCCTGTTTGCGCGTTTAATTTTTGCTCCACAACAGGTTTTCGTTGCTGGCGTCGATCAGCTCGACATGCAGTATTAAATCGGGACCGCGCAAAATGACACTGCCGTTCAGGACGGCCTGGACACCGAGCTCGCTGCCGATCTGCCGCGAAGAAGTCTCTTTGCCTTTGTAGCGAAACACGGAGCTTCGAGCCTTTACATTAAGCGTCGGCACTTGTGAAAGGGAATTGATGAGAGCTTCCGTAAGTCCGTCGGACAGATATTCGAGATCCGCAACGCCGCTTTCATTCGCAAAGGGCATCACCGCTATCGAATCGATGTTCCGGGTGTGGTAAAAATAGCGGTAGGCAAAAAACGAGCCGACAGCCAGAATCAGTACCGCGGCCGCCGCCGGCAGCCAGCTTCCTCTCATCGACCAGCTTTTTGTTTGAACTGCGATCGGCTGAGTCGGGCGAAATGCGTCGATGCCTGTCAGGGCCGCCGGTCGAAAGGACGCGTGGGTCGGAAGGTCGTGAATATGCAGCACAGCCGTTTGCTGATCGACGTCGGCAGGGCCGTCAACGAGCTGCGAACCGTCGTCGAGACAGAAAGCTAGCGTGTCGTCATGATAATCGCGCAGGCATTCGGGGCAGCGTTTCATTTTTTGAACAAGCGCTCGACACGAAAACAAAGCTCAACCGAGTCACGATTATACTAAAACCCGCGTAATGCCGTCACTGGCCGATGGCTTTAGCGCTTCGGGTCATTTCGAAAGATAGAAATTTCGATAAACCCTTCACGCGTTTGCGACGTATAAAAAGCGGACAAAAGACTTTTCCAAAAATTACATTTTTTTAAGCTAAGGAGCCCCATGAACAGGTTTAAGACTAGATTTGTCGCCCTATCGGTGCTGGCCGCGATGCTGCTTGTCCCGAACTCTTTTATTACTTCGACTTTTGCACAAACCTCGGTGCCGAAGATTCAATTTGAGAAATATACGCTCCCAAATGGTTTGCAGGTTGTTCTCCACGTCGACCGAAAGCTGCCGGTCGTTCATGTAAATCAGTGGTATTTCGTGGGTTCGGCTAATGAGCGGCTGGGCCGAAGCGGGTTTGCACACCTTTTTGAGCACATGATGTTCCAGGGCTCGAAGAACGCGAACAAAGAGTACTTCGAATACGCCGAACGTGCCGGTGCAAACCTGCTTGAAGGCGGCGTGAACGGAACGACCAATCAGGACCGGACGAACTATTTCATCACCGTGCCGTCGGCAAATCTTGAAAAGGCTCTTTGGTTCGAATCCGACCGGCTCGCTACTTTGCTCGACGCCGTCGACAAGGCCAAATTCGACAATCAGGTGATGGTCGTACAGAACGAGCGTCGTCAAGGCCTGGAAAACCAGCCGTATGGACGCGCGTTCAAGATCATGCTGCAGAACCTTTACCCGATCGGCCACCCATACAACACGGACGTTATCGGCGAACACTCGGACCTCACGTCCTCGACGCTGGACGATGTAAAGGATTTCTTCCGCACATACTATTCGCCGAACAACCTGTCGCTCGTTATCGCGGGAGATTTCGATCCGGCTGAGGCGAAACGCCTGGTCGAAAAATATTTCGGCCCGATCTCGCCGGGGCCGGCATTGGACCGTCCGGCAAAAGCCGCGGTTGCGCTCGCAGCGGAAAAATCGATCGAGGTCCGTGACCGCGTTCCGCAAGAGCGGACGTATTTTGCGTTTCACTCACCTGCATATTTCGATCCGGGCGACGCCGAACTCGAGCTTGCCGGGACGATTATGACCGACGGCATTTCGGCCCGCCTTAACAAGGCTTTGATCTACGACCGCCAGCTTGCGTCTAACGTCGTTGCGTTTCAACAGGGCCAGCCGCTGGCTGGAAATTTCATCATGTGGGTCACTGCCAGGCCGGGTTCCGATCTCACTCAAATCGAACAAATCCTGGGTGCCGAGATTGCCCGGCTTGCGAAAGAAGGTCCGACCGCGGTCGAGCTTGAACGCGCAAAAACGAAGTGGGAAGCCGGATATATTTCCGGCCTCGAAGGCATCGGCGGCTTTGGCGGAAAGTCCGACCTGCTCAATCAATACAACACATTCCTCGGCGATCCCGGCAAGTTCGAAGCCGATCTTGCCCGTCGCCGAAACGCCACGGCTGACGGCGTGCGTGCGGCGGTCGATAAATACCTGAATACAAAGAACCGGGTCGTCGTCCGGTTCCGTCCCGAAAAATCCGGCCGCGCGTCGGACGTCGCTCTCGACCGCACGAAAGAACCGGATTTCGGCGCCGACCGACGGTTTATGGCTCCGGCCGTGAAATCGGCAAAGCTCGACAACGGCATGGACGTCTTCGTTGTCGAAAAACCGGAGCTGCCAAAGCTGTCGGTCTCGTTCGCTACGCGTGCAGGCAGCGTTTCCGACGCAAGCGGCAAAAGCGGTCAGGCTTCGATGACGGCCCGCGTTTTGCGGCGCGGCACTAAAACGCGTTCGGCCGTACAAATCGACGAAACGCTGGGCGATCTTGGGTCCGGGCTTGGCAGCGGCTCATCGCGCGAAAGCTCTAGCGTAAGTTTCGACGTGCTCACGCGCAATCTCGATCCGGCAATGGCCGTTCTGGCAGACGTTGTGATCAATCCTTCGTTCCCCGCCGACGAGTTCGACCGTGAGAAAAAGCAAGTGCTTGACGGTCTTGCCCAGGCGGCGAACAACCCGAACGCCGTCGCGAACCGCGTCGCGACTATGGTTGCGTTCGGTGCCGATCATCCCTATGGCAGGCCGTCAGGCGGATTGCCCGCGTCGGTCAACGCAATCACACGCGAAGACCTGACGCGTTTCCATGCAGCTAACTGGAAACCGGGAAGCTCGGCCCTGATCTTCGTTGGCGACATTACCCTTGCGGACGCTACGGCGGCGGCACGCAAATATTTTGGTGGCTGGTCGGGCGGAGCTGCTCCAGCGGCAAGCGTCCCGTCGATCGCCCCAATGCCGACCGGCAAGGTTTATATGATCGACAAGCCCGGAGCGGCACAAACGGTCGTCGCACACGTGCTGAAAGGCATTGAGCGAAAATCGGCCGATTATTATCCGCTCTCGCTAGCGAACGCGGTGTATGGCGGCGGTTTCGGCACACGGTTGAACCTAAATTTGCGTGAAGATAAGGGTTGGTCCTACGGCGTGTTTGCGTTCCCGCAGTACTTTTCGAAAGCCGGAATTTGGGTCGCGTCCGGAGGCGTTCAGACTAACAAAACGAAAGAATCGGTGGC
>CADEEU010000374.1 GCA_902826385.1 uncultured Acidobacteriota bacterium
AAATTAACAACTTGCGGTTTGTGAGCTTGCAGATCAATGAGAGATTGGCAGAACTGCCGCCTTGCCAGCTTCCGCATTCAAGAACGGCGCCCTCCACTTCCGGCGGAGTCTCCAGGATCTTCAACGCCATTGCAAGGTGACCTTTGTAAGACGTCCCGGTCGGGATACGGAACTTGTTGAGAAACATCTTTAGGCCGAGGGAAAGCTTGCGAAAAAAACCGAGCCCGTAAGCCGGATGGATCGTTTTTGAGTTAAGAATGAAATAAATCGCAATCGGAACGGTGAGGATATAATATGATTTTAAGATGAAGCGGGACATACCACAAGCGATTCTCGAAGAGACTTCGGGAATCTTACTAACCTAAGCGAACCGCTGTCAAAGCTTTAGTCCGTTGCAAATTTTGTAGAACGTTGGTGTGGTCGCCTGGTTCATGAGCTCTGGCCGATAAAATCGATATTTTTAGAATCCCAGGTATGGTTAGTCGTGGTATAAAGCGCTACGTATTTCCAGACGACTATTGTTGCAACGCGGCTATTCTGCGACAATAGAGCGTGTTAGAAATCCAGTAGTGCTGCCGCTGAGCACTCGGGCGGATGCGAGGTGTGATCCGTCTTGACAAAATACACACGCCGACATCTATGCCGCGTAGAAAGTTCCGCCACACGCATCGCTACGAATCGCCGGGCGACCGTTCCCACCAGGAGTACATAGCCAATCAACCTGCTCAGATGACCACGCGGTCCGAACTGCTGCGCCTGATCAAAGGCGGCGAGGACACGTATCTTGAGCTGAAGGTAAAGCTCTCAAACGTCGAGAAGATCACGCAAGGCATTGTCGCCCTGGCAAATACGAGCGGCGGGACGATCATATTTGGCATTACGGACCAATTGAGAATCGAAGGCGTAACCGACCCCGAGGCGGTCCGTGATGAACTCGTCCGCATCTGCCGTGAAGATATAGTACCGGCGGTGGTGCCGTACATCGACATGATCGCGTTCGACAGCGGAAAGCGGGTCGTCGCTATCGACATCGAGGCGCGCAACCGCCCTTACCGTACCAAAGACGGCCGCTTTTACATGCGGTTTGGAGCGGAGAAAAGGGAAGTTGCCCGCGAACAGCTTTCGATGTGGCTCGACGAGATTCGGCCGCTTGGTTACGAGAATATTCCGCTGTTCAACTGTACCGAAGAGGATTTTGACGACGGTCTGTTATGGACATTCGCCGCCGGTTTTGAAGAGGTAAACCAGAACCTGAACATGTACCAGACGGCGGAGTTTCTTAAAAAGGACTTGCTGCTGGCGGTCGGCGGTGCGGACGAGTTTTTCCCGACAGTTGCGGGTTTGGTTTTGTTCGGAAAAGGCGACCGGGTTGCACAGCTTTTTCCTCGCTCGGGCGTTTTAGTTTCAAGGTTTTCGGGCGAAAACGGAAACGCCCAGTTAATCGAATCTGCCGAGTTAACGGGTAACTTGCATTCGCTTTACGAATCAGCTCAGCAATTCGTGCTTCGGTATGTTGATTTATTGAAAGCAAAACCAAAACGACGCACGGCCGAAGATACACTGCACGTTAAGCCGAGAAGCGTGTACCACATCTATGCGATTCGGGAGGCGATCGCCAATGCTTTGGTTCATCGCGACCTCGCTATCCGTGATATTCCTACGCGGATAAACATCTACGATAACGCGATCGAATTCGTAAACGCGCGCAGGACAAACGGATTCGTTCCGCCCGCGTCCCGTGCAATCAGATACGGCATTACCCATCGGATCAACCCGCAAATAGCGGCGATTTTCGGCCGCAGAGAGTACGGAGCAAGCATCCCGCGCGGCGGATTGCCGATGGTCTTGAAACAGTCCCGACTATTCTCCGACCGTAAGGCTGAGGTTTTTACGGCTAATGATGAGTTCAGGCTGAAAATTTACGGAGCGTAGATGGTCTCGATATGGTACTATATTAAGTGCTAAATTAAGCTCTGAATTAAGGCCTAACAATGAACATTCTTAGAGACATACAAACCCTCAGCGATTTTAAGCAAAATGCGTCGAAGATCGTGAAAGAGATTCAGGAAACCAAGGAACCGGTCGTTCTGACGGTTAACGGTAAAGCGGCGGTTGTTGTTCAGGACGCCGAAGCGTATCAGCAAATGATCGACACCCGAGAGCGTGGCGAAGTGACGGCGATTCTCGCTAAACGCCTAAAGGACATAGATAACGGAGCCCCGATGCGAACCGCAGAAGAATTTTTTGCCGATTTTTCCAGGAAATACGGTATTTCGTTCGAAGACGATCGCGGGCGGTCAGAATCAACGTAATCTATGGACAGATTCACGGTTCGGTTGAATGCGGAGGCCGAAGAGGACATCCTCAATTCCTATGAATGGGGCGTACGAAACTGGGGACAACCGGCAGCCGAAAAATGGATTCGAGAGATTTATTCAGCAATGTTTGAGCGACTATCCGTTTTTCCGAACAGATTTCCGATGGCTCCGGATGCCGACCTTCCCGAATACGAAGTGAGACATCTGATACTAGACCGTTACCGCATCTTGTTTGAGATCCGGGGTTCGGATGTAGTGATTCTTCATGTTCGGGGCTCGTATGTCGGGCCCTGATCGGAATCGTCACACAGTAAAGCTATCGAATCCTTTAAACGCAAACGGCTGTCGAAAATCTACCGTATCGCATGCGGGTTTCTAATCTTTTGCTTCTTGTACGCTGTTTACGTTTTCGGTACCTGGCAGAACCCGCCGGGGTATTACGTAGACGAATCTGCCATATCGTATAACGCCTACTTGGTCTCACAAACCGGTACGGGGGAATCAGGCGATGCGCTCCCGCTGTTTTTTCCCGTTTACAAGGATTTTTACACCCAATACGCCAATCCGACGCAGATCTATCTGTTGGCTGTAGTATTCAAGATTTTCGGGCCGGGGATTCTTACGGCTCGACTGTTCGCATCTGCATGCGTTTTTGTCGCATGTTTGTTGTTGGGTTTACTGGCAAAACGAATTACTGGAAAGATTACCGTCGGACTGATTGTCGGTACCACTGCTTTGCTTACGCCGTGGTTGTTCGAGATCGGAAGGCTTGTTCTGGAAACTTTTTTTTATCCGATGGCCGTCGTGCTGCTGTTGTGGTCGGTGTATCGAGTTTCGGGAAAAGATCGGTGGGGCCTGTTGGACGCAGCATTCATCGCTCTTTCGCTTGCTCTTCTTACTTATAGCTACACAATCGGGCGTCTGCTGGCGCCGCTTCTTGCCGGCGGGTTGATCGTATTTGCGGTCAACCGCAATCGGATTTTTTCGGTTCTGAAAGTCTGGATTCT
>CADEEU010000375.1 GCA_902826385.1 uncultured Acidobacteriota bacterium
TAAGAGCAATCGCCGGCGGCCTGACTTTTTGTAAAGAATCGTTTGTTGGCTGCATAAAATCTCTCCCAACAGCAAATTAGCTCTTGTTTTGCGGTATTTCTTTGCGTTCTTAGCGAGCTTTGAATGAGACAAAAAAGAAGGCTTCACGCAAAGCCCGCCAAGCACGCAAAGAATGAACAAGAAGAACCTTTTAACCTGCCGCTGCGGACGGTTCCGCGTTCTTTGCCTTGATCATCTGTCGCCTCAAATAATCGAGCGCGGCCTGGCTCGACCGCCAGCGGATCAAATATCGGTCGCCCGGAAACGTAAATTTGACCGACCGCGTTTTCCCCGCATCGGCATAACCGATCAACACAGTTCCAACCGGTTTTTCTACAGTGCCGCCGTCCGGACCGGCGATTCCCGTGACTGAAATTCCGTAATCTGTTCCGGCTCGGCGGCGGATGCCTTCGGCCATCGCTTCGGCCGTTTCGGCGCTGACGGCGCCGTGGTCGATCAGCGTTTGTTCCGGCACACCGAGCGTGCGCATCTTGGCTTCGTTCGAATAGGTGACGGCACCTTCCAGAAAATATTGCGAAGAACCCGCAACGTCAGTCAGCCGCATCCCGATCAGCCCGCCGGTACAACTTTCGGCAACAGCCAGGGTTTTACCTTCGGCGATTAGCATCGCTCCGACAACTTCTTCAAGCGTCTCGCCGTTCGTTGCGAAAACGGCCATGCCGAGAGCATCGGCGATCTTGCCGGCAAGTTTGTCCAGAATGCCCAGGACTTCCTTTTCGCTCGAAGCCTTTGCCGCTAAATGGACCTCGATCTCGCTTTTGCTGAATAGGATCGAGGTTTGGACGTTCTCAAAAGCCTTGTAAATCGGGGCGATGACCTCGTCCACCGCCGATTCGCCCATGCCCGAAACACGCAAGATCCGTCGTTTTGCGTACACTTCGCCGGCCATCTCACGAACGCGCGACGCGACAAAATTCTCGTACATCGGCTTCAGTTCACGCGGCGGACCGGGCAGCACGACGAACAGCTTTCCGTCGATCTCAAGTTTCATCCCAACCGCCGAGCCGTTAGGGTTCGGCAAAATCTCGGCACCTTCGATGACGTACGCCTGCCGCTTATTGATCTCCGGCATCTCGCGGCCCCAACGGCGGAATCTTTCTCTTAAGTCTGCTTCGAGCTCGTCGTGATAGACCAGTTCCCTGCCAACCGCACGACCCGAAACCTGCCGCGTCACGTCATCCTCCGTCGGCCCGAGGCCGCCGGTCGTGATCACAATATCCGAACGCTTCACCGCATCGCGGATCGTCTCTTCAAGGCGAGCTTCGTCATCGCCGACGATGGTCTTGAGCATCACCTCAACGCCAGCCTCATTCAGCTTTTCGGTTAGCCAGAGGCTGTTCGAATCGGTCTTCTCAGGCGTAAGTAATTCGGACCCAACTGCAATTATTTCTGCGGAGAGCATAAGATTTTCGGCCCGCGAAACACGCTAAAAACGCGAAATATGTTTTCCTTTTTTCGAGTTGTTTCGCATGTTTCGCGGGCAACATCACTAGTAAATCTCAACAACCGGCTTCCCCTCACTATTTACATAAGCCCTGTACATGCCTTCGGAATTGAACGAGATGCCGATGTTGCCGAACTTATCAATCGCGATCACGCCGCCGTCGCCGCCTAGTTTTTGGAGCTTTTGCTTTATTACGACATCGGTTGCCGTTTGAATGGTCAATGCGCGGTATTCGATCAATGAACAAACATCGCGGGCGACGCTGAGTCGAATAAAATACTCGCCCCAGCCGGTGGCGGAAACGGCACACGTCGCGTTACTCGCATAGGTTCCGGCACCGATTATCGGAGCATCGCCCACGCGTCCGTACTTCTTATTGGTCATCCCGCCCGTCGAGGTTCCCGCGGCCATGTTTCCGTCCTTATCAAGAGCAACCGCACCGACCGTGCCGAATTTGTTGTATGGTAGTTCCGAAGCAGGCCTTGCGGTATCGATCACGCTTTTCGAAACTTTTTCACTTTTTACCTTTGCGTCTTTTTCACTTTTTTCCTTTTCTTCCTTCAATATCTTTTGCAAAGCATCCCACCGCGGCTGCGTCCAGAAATATTTCGGATCGACAAGCTCGATCTTTTGCTCGGCGGCAAACTTTTCCGCACCGTCGCCGGTCATCATTACATGCGGCGATTTTTCCATCACCGCACGCGCCAGCGTGATCGGGTTTTTTACGCGATGAACTCCAGCGACCGCACCCGCCCCGAGCGTTTTACCGTCCATGATCGAAGCGTCAAGCTCGTTCTTGCCTTCGTTCGTAAAAACCGCGCCTTTGCCCGCGTTGAACAGCGGCGAATCCTCCAATATCCGAATCGCAATCCCGAACGCATCAAGGCCCGATTTGCCCGCCTGCAAGGCCTTGTAACCGGCAGTCACGGCTTCTTCCAACTTAGCCCGGTATTCTTTTTCCTGGGCCGGCGTCAGCGAACCCTTTGAAATCACACCGGCCCCGCCGTGTATCACAAACCCAAGCCGAGGATTCTGAGGCCCCCGCAACTCCTTCATCTCCGCCGGTGCCGCTTTCTGGCCGAACCCAAAACCCGGCAAAAGACCTAAGAGTAATAGAATCGTAGCTATCTTTCTCATAATCCCAACACTCCCAAATTACTCGTTCTAAACGAGCGTCCCGAAAAATAAGGTTAGCATGAATAATGGTCGCCTGGCGGCCACGATAAGCTTGCTGTCCGTTGTGCCGCATTAGCGGCTTGCCGCCACGTTGTGCGGAAAAGTTTACTTTTCCGTCGTGAAGGAATGTTTGGTTTCGGGCTTGCCCGGGATCCGTTGTCAAACTCGCCAACTAATCTCGTTCAAATTCATCTCTAATGGCTCATCGTCAAACAGACTTTTTCCTAACCAATATCTGGCGCTTGAAAACCGATAATCCTCAACTGATTCAACCAAACCTGCTTCGACTGGATTCTTATGCAGTAATTCACCTTCTGCATCATCATCCCTTCCGAGGTGATGATAAAAGTGTTGGAGTGATGCTGCCAGACCGCGTACTTATGACTGCCCCGGGCCTGAATTTTCAGTTTCTCAAGCGAAGCGTGATGACTTGCATTCTTTAGATGATCGACGATGCGCCGGGCTGATATGCCGTTCAAATACCTAAGCGTGTTCGAAGAAGAAAGCTCGCTGCCGGTGACGATGTGGAGATGGTCGAGCATGATGCAGTAAGCATAGATCAGGAACTTTCCGGAGTCTCGGGCTTCGTTGAGGGCGGCGCCCAAAACCTTTTTCAAGGCGTCGGTCCGGAAGATCGGCAGGCG
>CADEEU010000376.1 GCA_902826385.1 uncultured Acidobacteriota bacterium
CAGAATAGCTTTGCTGAGACGATGAAAAGCAATCTCTGGGCTGAGTTCGATATCCTGTCCGGACTGCCCGGTATGGATCGACGGTTCGCTGCGGCGACCGTTGAATACAAACGACAGCTTAGCGGTTTTCAATGCACAGTCGATATAAAAGGGCTTCTTGAAAAGCAGCCGTATTGTCACTGCGGATACTCGCTTAAACTTGGTTCTGAGATAGAGTCGCTTCCAATAGCGTTGAATGACACGATCAAAGAAGGGCTGTCTTCATTCCGTCGGGCGATAGTTAAAAATGGTGACGAGGTCGTAGGCGAGATCGAGAAACTTGCCGCGACGGCGAATGACCAGGAAGTAACAGCGGCTAGTCGTGAATTGGCCGAAGCGATCAGGTCAGGCAAAGACCTTCCCAAGTTTAGTGATCTTCAGCTAAAGATTCTGGTTGAGGTACTCGGAGGCAGCAGCACGCAAGCTGTTCCGGCAGGTGCATCCCCGAAAGGCCACAGCAAAGTGGCGAGACCTGAAAAAGCAGAAGGCTCTGCGGCTGAAGAGCTTGTAAGCGACCAGATACTGTTGAACGTTTAGCCGTCTTACACATTCCCGTAAAAAGTTAACCCTTTCGATTCTGACGAACGATGATTTATATTCGTTCGTGTGGAGAGCGTTTCAATTGTCGGTCCCGGTCGTCTCGGCGGAGCCCTTGCGATTGCATTGAGCAAAGCGGGATATCGCATTGATGCCTTGATTTTCAGGTCCGACGGAGGACTTTCAAAAATCCTGGAATTCATAGATCCCTCGCCTGCCTGCATACATTTTGAAAATCTGTCAGGCCTTTCGTCGAGGATTGTCCTGATCACGACCGCCGATCCTGAAATTAAGGAAGCTGCTCGGCAGATTTCGGCGCACATTCCCGTAGATTCTGTGGTTCTCCACACCAGCGGTGCTCTTTCGTCAGATGAGTTGCACGTTTTACGTAAGCGGGGAATAGCGGTGGGCTCAATTCACCCTCTCGCTTCGGTTAGTGATCCGATTCTCGGCGCCAGGAGCTTTTCTGGAGCATATTTTTGCGTCGAGGGCGACCCGATTGCAGTTCAAACTGCCGAGTCTATGATCAGGAACCTTGGCGGAGCGTCCTTTACTGTCGAAGCACGTTTCAAACCGCTTTATCATGCGGGAGCCGTGATGGCCGCAGGCCATGTTGTTGCGCTGATCGATGCCGCAATCGGCGTTCTTAGCGAGTGCGGGATTGAACCGGATGTGGCAAAACGGGTGCTGTTGCCCTTGATTGAAAGCTCTGTAGCAAATTTGAAGGAACAGTCGGCTTCGTCCGCTCTTACCGGCCCATTCGCCCGGGCCGATGTTGCGGCTATCGAGCGCCACATAAAAACTTTCGCGGAACATGGCCTGAAACAGGCCGGGAACATCTATCTGGAAATAGGAGTAAAAGCCATCGACCTCGCGGCAAAAAATGGGGCCGACACGGCCCTTCTGGAGCAGATTCGCGAACTGTTAGTTATAGCGAAACAGGCATCCAAGTGATAGTATTAGATCAAACGGACAGCCATGGTGAAAAAGAAAGAAGATTTTACAAAGGAAAAGGAAATATTTCTTGAACACATCCAAAAAGCAGGTCTTCGCCGCACCGCTCAGCGCGACCTGATAATGGAGATCTTTCTAAAAACGGAAGACCACCTCACTAGCGAGGACCTATATTGGCTGGTACAAAAACATGACCCGAGCGTCGGGCACACGACCGTTTACCGTACTCTAAAATTGCTGACCGAAGCAGGCCTTGCACGTGAAGTCCGGTTTGGCGATAACAAAACCTACTACGAGCATCATTACAACCACGAGCACCACGATCATATGATCTGCACCGAGTGCGGGAAGGTGATCGAGTTCTTTTCGCAGGCGATCGAGTCGATGCAGGACGAAATGGCCGACAAACTCGGCTTTCATCCCACGCATCACAGTCTGCGAATCTGGGGCGTTTGCGAAGAATGCCAAAAGAGCGAGGTCACGCACAGTGCTCCGTCGGGTGCTCAGCCGAAGGTAAGAATGCGTTCGATGACCGGAATTTAACCTGAATTTAGAATTACATGTCCGAAGCAAGATTGACGTTCAAAAGGGAAGGAAGAGAAGGTGTGATACCGGTCGGTACTTATTTGTCCGACGCGGCAAAAAGGTTCGGCGTTCTTTTTGAAGAAAAATGCATGCCGGCCGAAAACCTGCATTTTTGCAAGATTTCGGTGCTTGAGGGAGAAAACGCTTTGACTCGGCCGACGGCGATTGAGTCCGAGTTTTTCTCGCAAAATCCCGGTGACGCAAGCGAGCGGCTTGCATGTCAAACAAAGATTCTGGAACCGGACGAGATAGTAATTATGACTGCCAAAAAGAAAGAAGAAACGACCGACAAGGACGAGCAGAAAGCTGCGGCCGAAGCGTACGCAAAAGAATTCAAGGACCTGCCGCTTGAGAAAAAGATCGCCGATCTTGTTCAGCTTGAGGCGGTGACCTTAAGCGAAACGCTTTCGTTTATCGTTAACTCGCCGTACCTCGTTTTCGATAAGGTTATGGATGTAATGGCTGAGTTCGGAATGAAAAAAGAAGAACAAGGTAAAAAAGCGGCCAGACCGGCGGAGCATGCCGATAAGGGCGACGCCGAAAAAAAATCGACCGGTTCCAAAAAAACACCGCCGAAAGACGACGCTTCTCAGCAGACTGCCTCCGCCGAATAGGCACTTTTTAACGTGAGCGACGACAAGTTACAGAAACGGCCCGCCGGCGCCCTTAAAGAGAAAGGCCAGTACCTTCTCGCTTTCGGCGTTGTCGGGTCGATGCTTCTTGTCGCCGGGTTTCCGGTTTTCGTAATTTTCTTTTTTGGGGCGTTTGCGTACTTTATCTTTCGGATGTTTGCCTCGGGCTCGCGCAATGAAACACGCGAGATTTTCGAATTTTACCTGACGGCCAATGAAATTCTTCGAGACGACGGCCGAAGCTGGTTCGGGTTCGAAGTACGCGATGCGATCGGAAAGGGTGAAGCGATAGTGAACAGAATGACCGGAGCACCGCCTCTGCTGCATTTTGCTCTCGGAGCGCTTTATAACAAGATCGGCGATCATCATGCGGCGATCAACGCTTTAACGCAGGTAGTTGAGAACGATAAGGGAAATGAGGCCGCTTACGTTTTTCCTACGCAGGAGCTGCGAAATTACGTAAAGGTCCTGAGAAAGATCGAACGTGATCCGTCCGAGGCTCCGCTGACTTCTGCGGCGGTCCGATCGCTCGAACGTGCCCGTCGAATGCGCGGGAAGGCTCTCCTC
>CADEEU010000377.1 GCA_902826385.1 uncultured Acidobacteriota bacterium
GACTTAAACGCGACGCTATTGCTCAGGTCGTGCTGAACAAGCTCTATAAGCTTACGGCGATGCAGTCGTCGTTCGGCATCATCAATATCGCGATAGTCGACGGCCAGCCTAAGGTGCTGACGCTCAAGCAAATGCTTGAGTATTTCGTCGAATTTCGCCGCGAGGTCGTGCGCCGCCGAACCGAGTTCGAGCTCAGAAAAGCACAGGCCCGGGCACACATTTTGGAAGGCCTCAACAAGGCCATCGACGCCCTGGACTACATCATCCCGCTTATCCGAAACGCTCGATCGGTCGATGAAGCAAAGCAGTGGCTGACCGCAAATTTCAGTACGCTGCGCGAAGTTAAAAAATGGCGCGGAATTACCGGTGCCAAAGCTGAGGACGCGTTTCTTAATGATCTCGAAAAGATCATTGCAGGCCTCGAATTTACCGATATTCAAGCCCAGGCGATCCTAGATCTGCAATTGCGTCGCCTTTCGGCCCTCGAACGTCAAAAGATTCTGGACGAGTACGAGTCGATCATTAAGCACATCGCCGAATTGGAGAACATTCTCCAGAATGAGCCAGTGCTGCGACAGGTAATAATTGACGAACTTGAGGACATCAAAAAAACCTTCGGCGATGCTCGCCGAACCGAGATCGTCGATGCGGATGTCGAGCTTTCTATTGAGGACTTGATCAAGGACGAGGACGTTGCGATCACCGTCACGAAAGCCGGTTACATAAAACGCACGCCGGTATCGACCTATTCGCGTCAGGGCCGCGGAGGCAAGGGCCGCTTGGGAGCGACGGCGAAAAATGACGATTTTGTCGAGAATCTGTTTATCGCGTCAACTCATGCCTATTTGATGATCTTCACCGAGGATGGACAGGTCTTTAAGATCAAGGTGCACGAGATTCCCGAAGCCGCCGCGGCCGCCCGCGGGAAAGCGGTGGTCAACCTGGTCCAGCTTTCGTCCGAGCGTAAGCTTGTCGCCGTGATGCCGGTGCGCGATTTCGGCGAGGAAGTTTATCTGACGATGGTCACCAAAAACGGCGTGATCAAAAAATCGGCCCTGTCCGATTATCAGAACATTCGAGCTAACGGTATCAATGCCGTAAACATCGACGAAGGCGATGAATTGCTCGAAGTAATCCGCACCGACGGCAAGCAGCAGATATTTGTTGCGACGCATGACGGTATGGCCGTTCGATTCCAGGAAACCGATGTTCGTCCAATGGGCCGGGCGGCCCGCGGCGTACGTGGCGTCAACCTGCGAAAAGGCGACTACGTTGTTTCGGTTTGTGCCGTGTCGCAGGAAGGGACTGAAAAGATCCTGTCCGTTTCCGAAAAAGGCTTTGGCAAGCAGACGACCGTAAACAGCTATCGCCTGACCAAACGGGGCGGCGTCGGCGTGATCAACATGAAAACGACCGAAAAGACCGGCAAGGTCGTGGCCGCGTTTCCGGTCGAGGACGACAGCGAGATCATGATCATCACTCAGCAGGCGAAGCTTATTCGCCTGGGTGTAGATAAGATCCGTGAAACGGGCCGCTCGGCCCAGGGAGTAACGCTGATCAAGTGCGGCGATGAGGACCTGGTAACAAGCGCCACGCTGCTAGCGAGCGAGGCAGAGGAAGAAGACGAATAACTCCGCTTGAATATTGTAGGGTTCGTAAGTTGGCTAATAGCTGTCGGCTATTAGCCAATATTTTTTCCAGGAGGTAACAATACTATTTTGATTGCGAAACGGTACCGTCCGTAATTCGCTCGGCTGTGAGAATTACTTTGTCGAGATCGCGACGCGCCTTCAAGCCATTCTCCGCGTCAATCCCTTTTTCGAAGATCGGATTAGTAACCAGCTCATAAATTACTTTACAGAGAGCGGTCAGGGATTTTCGCTCGGTAGTATCTACGGCAGGACTCGCTGCAGTCTTATCCGCAGCCTGATCTTCCGGAAGAGCCAGATTATGTTTAAGCCTGGCGGCGTGTTTACGGACTGACCTTGCGGCTTCAAGGGCGAACCCGGGCCGCAGTTCATTTGCGGTTTTTAGAGCGACGACTATGCTGTTGTAACTAAGTTGAAGAGCATTCAGGTCTTCTTCGATTTCGACGCGAGTCTGCCTGGTTTTCCTGGCGGTATCGGGATCGTTCTTGGACTTTGAATCGCGTCCCATATTATCGCGTTCGAAGTCTTTTGCCTGACGATTTATCGTGTCGATTCGACGTTCGATGTGAATTTGCCTGCTTGCCTGCGCAAGAGTTTCGTTCGCGCAGCCTGCAGCGAGCAGAGTGAGACCTGCGAAAAGCAGGGGAAGCCGCGTCCTACCGAGATACTTAACCATAGACCCTCCGGCAGTTTTTCTTGTCGTGATTTTGAGATTCTAATCCTGAATTGGCCTGTAATCAAGAGGATTCTTGAACAGACGCATTTTGGACGATCTATTCAAAAAGCGACGGGGCAGTTTTGCTTACAAGGTCGAGCCCGAAATGCTCGTAGGCCAGGCGAGTAGCCATTCGCCCGCGGGGAGTGCGGTTGAGGAAGCCGATCTGGAGAAGATATGGTTCGATTATTTCTTCGATCGAATCTTTTTCTTCATGCAATGCGGCACACAGCGTACCCAAACCAACCGGGCCGCCATCGAATTTTTCGATAATGGTGATCAGCAGTTTGCGGTCCATTTCGTCCAGGCCGTATGTGTCCACCTCCATGCGGTTGAGGGCGTCGTTTGCGACGTGCTCGGTTATCCGCCCGTCGTGATCGACCTCGGCGTAATCGCGGACGCGTCTCAACAGGCGATTGGCGATTCGCGGTGTGCCGCGGGCACGACGGGCGATCTCGTTTGAGCCGGTTGCGTCGATCTCGACATTAAGAATTCGGGCCGAGCGCTCGACGATCTGCTGCAGTTCTTTTATCCCGTAAAAATCGAGGTGAAAAATTATCCCAAACCGACCGCGTAAAGGCGCGGTGATCAAACCCGGCCGCGTCGTCGCTCCGACCAGTGTAAATTTGGGCAGGTCCAGCTTTATCGATCTTGCGGCCGTGCCTTGCCCGATCATCAGATCGAGGCTGTAATCCTCCATCGCCGGATACAAGATTTCCTCGATCGCTGGATTGAGACGATGGATCTCGTCGATGAACAGCACGTCGCCTTCTTCCAGATTGGTGAGGATCGCCGCAAGGTCGCCCGCCTTTTCGATGATCGGCCCGGCGGTCGATTTTAACGTCGCGCCCATCTCGTTTGCGACGATGTTCGACCGCGTGGTCTTACCGACGCCCGCCGGCCCGGTCAGTAAAGAATGGTCCAACGCCTCCCCCCC
>CADEEU010000378.1 GCA_902826385.1 uncultured Acidobacteriota bacterium
TATTGAGACGACTTCTTAAGATAACGCAAGTAAAAATAAGATGCGATTCCGACGACCGAGGCGACGACAGCAAATGTAATCGCAGCCGTCGCAAGGACCGTTCTCAGCGTTTTGCCGCGCTTCGATATTTTCGGTTCCACGGCCGCAGCGGGGATTCTTTCTATTTCGATTACGTTCTTGCCCAAAACTACTTTTCCTCGTTCTCGACGGCGACGACCTCGGCCTGGATTTTACCGACCGCCAACCGGACGTCCAGGCGTTCGCCCTTAACGGTTTGATGCGCGTTCCTGACGATCTCGCCGCTCGTTTTTTGTGTGATCGAATAACCGCGGGTTAGCACCGCAAGCGGTGAAAGCGCATCAAGTCTGGCCATTAATCTGTCTACTTGACCGTATCGTTCGGCTGTCAATTCTCCGGCAGCCCTTTTCGCCCTGTGCTCGATCATCTCAAGCCGCCGCAAATTGTCGGCGACCTTGGCCGACATTCGGACGGGCGATAGACGCGCGGACGTTTCCGCAAGTGTCGAAATCTTCGATCTCAATCCCACCGACACGCGTGATGCTGCCCGTGAATCCAGTTCGTCGAGCCGATACCGCAATTCACGAAGCCGTGCGGGAAACCGTGCAAACACCGGTGCCATTTCCAGCGACTGAAGGTCGGCGTGTGCAGCAAGCAGCGTATACTCCATCTGCTTTGCCAATTTGCCGGAAAGTTGGCCGATCCGCTGCAGCACATCTTGTTCGCTTGCGACTACGATCTCGGCCGCAGCCGAGGGTGTCGGTGCACGCAAGTCGGCAACAAGGTCGGCAATCGTAAAATCGACCTCGTGCCCCACGGCCGAAATGACTGGAATCTGCGACGCCCGGATAGCCCTTGCCACCCGTTCCTCGTTAAATGCCCATAGGTCTTCGGCAGAACCGCCGCCGCGTGCGACGATCAAAACGTCGATACGTTCGTCTTCACCGCATTGCAAACAAAATTCGTTTGCAAGTTTCACAGCCGCCGCAATTTGTCCGGCCGCGAGTTCGCCCTGTACGAGAGTCGGGATGACTACGACGCTCACCGATCTTGCCCGCCGGTCGAGCACTGTCATTATGTCGTGAATCGCGGCCCCATCGGGCGAAGTCACGATCCCGATGCGACGCGGAAACGGCGGTATCGGCCGTTTTGCTGACTCGTCGAACAAACCTTCGGCAAAAAGCCTGGCCTTGATCTGCTCGAAGGCGACGGTTAGAGCTCCTTCACCAATCGGTTCAAGCGAATCGACAAGCAACTGGTACTCGCCGCGCTTCTCGTAGGCAGTTACTCGTCCTCGGCACCGCACGTGGAGCCCGTCGGTCGGTTTGAAGCGGATGCGATAATTCTGGCTTTTGTAGCAGGCCGCTTTGATCAACGTCTCGCCGTCCGTGAGAGAAAAATACCAGTGGCCGGAGGCGGCGGCATAAAAACCGGTTATTTCGCCTTCGACCCACACGTTCGCAAATCGCGATTCAAGAAAGCCCTTTATGTCGGCGTTAAGCTCCGACACCGTCAGGGCCCGACGCTCTTCAACCTCAAACAAAGATGCCAGCAAAGGACTGTCCATTAGAAGAAGATTATGCCATTTAAACTAGGCCGTTTCTTTTCCGACTACCAACAAAAAATAACTGAATTGCAGCTCTGGGCATTGGCATTACTCAGGGTTTCCACACAGCATCGATTTTGGGGACCTGTGCCGGATAAAATTGCGCGAAAAAACCGGCGAAGCCAACGGCCTACCGGTTTCTATTCATGCTTAAGGTATTACCGTCCTGCCAACTGAATCCGAGCGTTCGCGAACTCTAATCGTTCGCGAACATCGGCCGTTTCTTCGATCGAGGCCGTAGCGACAGCAGAAAGAGCTTTTTCAGCTTCTTCTTTTTCAGCTCTGGCACCGTCGATATCGATATCGGACGCGCTTTCGGCTACGTCGGTCAGCACTGAAACCTTGTCCGAACTTACCTCAACAAAACCGCCGGCGACGGCCAGCTTTTCGCTTGCGCCCTTGTTTGAGTAACTGAGGATTCCGGGCTTCAAAGCCGAGATCAGCGGAGCGTGGTTCGGCAAAATGCCCGCCTCGCCCGTCAGCGTCGGAACGGTCACGGAGTCCACCGTTTCATCGACAACGCGCTTTTCGGGAGTAACTATTTCAAGTTTCAACATAAACGTTAGAAAGGTGTAAAAGATGAAAAAGCAGAAAAGTGAAAAAGGTAAAACGTTTTGTGGTCGCTTTGAGCCTTTTAAACTTTTTCACCTTTTAACTTTTAAGCTTTACGCCGCGGCGGCCATCTTCTTGGCTTTTTCTCTCGCCTGTTCGATCGTGCCGACCATGTAGAAAGCCTGCTCAGGCATATCGTCGCACTTTCCTTCGAGAATTTCGCGGAAGCCCTTGATCGTATCTTCGACCTTTACGTACTCGCCCTTCAGACCAGTGAACTGCTCGCCGACCGTGAACGGCTGCGAGAAGAAACGCTGGATCTTTCGGGCACGTGCGACGGTCTGTTTGTCGTCCTCAGAAAGCTCGTCGAGACCGAGAATGGCGATGATATCTTGCAGGTCCTTGTAGCGCTGAAGGATCTTCTTGACCGACTGGGCCGTATTGTAATGCTCGTCGCCGACGATCTGCGGATCGAGAATTCGCGAGTTCGACGACAGCGGATCGACCGCCGGATAAATACCAAGCTCCACGATCTGTCGCGACAGTGCGGTAACGGCATCGAGGTGAGCAAAGGTCGTAGCCGGAGCCGGATCGGTGTAATCGTCGGCCGGCACGTACACGGCCTGGATCGACGTAATAGCACCGGTCTTGGTCGAGGTGATGCGTTCCTGCATCTCGCCCATTTCGGTTGCTAGCGTCGGCTGGTATCCAACGGCCGAAGGCATACGACCAAGAAGTGCGGACACTTCCGAGCCTGCCTGGGTAAAACGGAAAATATTATCGACGAAGAAAAGCACGTCGTTGCCCTGATCGCGGAAGTGTTCCGCAACCGTCAGGCCGGAAAGAGCGACGCGGAGACGCGCTCCCGGAGGCTCGGTCATCTGACCATAAACCAACGACACTTTCGAACCTGGGATCTTAGTTTTATCGACCTTCGACAGATCGAAAGCACCGGTTTCTTCGAGATTGTGGTTAAAATCGTCGCCGTAGGTAATGACCTTCGACTCGACCATTTCGCGGAGAAGGTCGTTTCCTTCACGCGTGCGTTCACCGACACCGGCGAACACCGAGAAGCCGTCGCGGCCCTTCGCCACGTTGTTGATCAGCTCCATGA
>CADEEU010000379.1 GCA_902826385.1 uncultured Acidobacteriota bacterium
TGAAGACTCACCCGCAAAAAGGCTTCAAGATCATGTCTCAAATTCCGGCGATGAAAGAC
Organism: uncultured Acidobacteriota bacterium; assembly: GCA_902826385.1. Taxonomy (GTDB): domain Bacteria; phylum Acidobacteriota; class Blastocatellia; order Pyrinomonadales; family Pyrinomonadaceae; genus OLB17. The sequence continues at coordinate 60 of CADEEU010000379.1, forward strand.
TTTCTCCCCGGAATGTATATGCACCACGAAATGGTCAACGGCAAAGGCTATCCGCAGGGGCTGCACGATAAAGACATCCCGCTGCAGGCAAAGATCGTTTCCGTCGCCGATACTTTTGACGCAATGACGATCGATCGGCCGTATCAAAAAGGCATGCTGCTGCCGGACGCGCTTGAAAGGATCAAGAGCTTTGTCGGAACGAGGTATGATGCTGCGGTTGTCGGAGCTCTTATTCGAGGGTGTGAATCCGGAGACATCGCCAAAGGCTTGGTCAAATTCCTCAACGAGAATAAAGATACCGTCGGCCTGGTAAATAACCGCGAAACGAAAAAAGAGGCGTCATACCAGCCTGCTCAGCCAACTCAGTCATCCCAGCCGGATTCTCAAACTCCGCCTGTTCAGCCTCACCTCCAACCAATTCTTCAGGTACAGCCCGACCTTGCTCCCGCAACGACGCAAATAGAGGAAGATATCCTCTCGTTACACTAAAAACCTTTCGAAGGAAGATCAGTATGACGTTGGAAAGCCGCAACGAAATTTGGCAGGTCGAGGTCGGTGGTAAGATTTACGAGGCACCGCTCGCGGAGCTCCCCGAATGGATCGGCGAAGGATCGCTGCAGCCGGACGACAAGGTCCGGAAAGGGAATCTGCGGTGGATTGAGGCGAGGAAAGTGCCGTCTTTGGTACCCTTTTTTAATGCGCGAGCTACCGGGGCTCCGATGCCGTTGGTCCAGAGCACGACGGATGCGACAGCAGAGGTTAAGGTGGAAGAGTCGTCCGAGCCTGCAACGGTTAGTTCCGCTTCCGTGGCGGCTGAGCCGCAAACCCAAACTCCGGTTTTTCAAGAAACCACAACGCAGCGGCGGCAGCCGAAATCGACGGTAAAGGTCATAGCCAATCCCGGCGAGTGTGTGCACCACGCGGGTGCTCCTTCTGCATTTATCTGTTCGCCCTGCGGTCTCGAATTCTGCAAGGCTTGTCCGCGAGCATACGGCGGCAGCGTCCGCATCTGCCCCGAATGCGGATCGCTTTGCAAGCCTGCCACTGAAGTAGCAGAAGCCGCAAAACGCAACTCGATCGCTTCGACATTCTCGACCGAACCGTTCGGTTTCGCTGATTTCGGGCGTGCACTCTCGTACCCATTCAAGTTCAAGTCCAGCCTGATCTTCGGCGGCGTAATGTTCATGCTCTTCTCTCTTGGACAGTCCGCGTCGTCGGTCGGGGGCATTTATTTGATGGTTGCCGCGATCTTTTGCATGATGCTGGCAAACATGCTGACCTTCGGTGTGCTTGCGAACACAATCTCAAACTTTACAGTCGGCCGGCTGGAAGACGACTTCCTGCCTGGCTTTGAAGATTTCTCGATTTGGGATGATGTCGTACATCCGTTTTTCCTGAGCATCGGAGCATATATTTCTTCATTCGGCCCGTTCGCCGTTGTTGCTATTGTCGGCGCCTATATGGTTTTTAGCGCGGCAACCGAGCAGATGGACAAGTTTAATCATACCGTGTCCCGCATACCGGGAACCGAGCACTACGCTCCCGACCGTACCGTCGAACAGTCAAAAGAGGTCCGCGATATTCTGGAAAAAATAGGCGAGCGTAACCAAGAACGTATCGTCGCTCACCAGGAACAAATCAGTAAAGATGTCGAAGCAGCGGAATTTGGAGAAGGCAGTGTCGAGCCCCGCACCTATCAACCGCAAGACACCGAGGCCCAGGTTGCCGAGGTTGAAAAAATGATCAACGACACGCGAGCCAGACAGCTTGAATCGATTGCGGGCAGTCAGGATAAGGGAGGACAGTACCAGGAGGCATTTTCGAGTATTCTGCGTCTTGCCGCACCTTTGGTCGTTATCGGTCTACTCGCCTTACTCTGGGGAATCATCTATTTTCCCGCGGCGTGCGCGGTGGCGGGTTATTCAAAGTCGTTCGTTGCTACGATCAATCCGCTGGTTGGTCTGGATACGATAAAACGGCTCGGCGGGACCTACGTTAAAGTAGTTTTGATGGGACTCGTGATACTGCTTGCATCCGCAATTATCGGCGGATTCCTGCAGATCGTATTTTCGCCGTTCAACCTGCCGCGAATGGGAAATCTTCCCGCAATAGCAGTCGGCAGCTTGTTTACCTTCTACTTCTGGACGGTTTTCGTTTGCATCATCGGTTTTGCTCTTTTTAAGAGCGCTGACCGGCTAAAACTTTACCGCTAGACATCCGGCCAGTTTCCTTAAAAGATATCGAGCGTTGTTCGGCGCTCGATATTTTTTTATAATCGGGAGTTTGCACGAGAACCAGGTTTTTTCGGGCGCATTCTATGGCACTATTTTGGCGCAGAAACAAGGATGACAAGTTTTCAACCTCGACGCTCGGGCTTGATAAGACGATTGAGGAACTGCAGGCCAGAGAGGCTGCGGTCGAGAAAGAGATCGGTGTGCGTTTTTCAAAAGCGATCGCCAAAACGCGCGATTCGATCAACACAAAGCTCGACACGATTTTCGAAGGCCGTAAACAGATCGACGAACGGTTGCTTGATGAGCTTGAAGAACTGCTCATCTCCACCGACATTGGCGTGCAGACGACGATGCAGGTTTTGGAGGCTATTAGGAAAGGAGTTTCGAGGCAGGAGATAAACGACCTCGACGCACTGAAGTCGGTGATGAAGAGCGAGCTTCTGGATATCTTGAAACACTCGAAAGACCACGGAGTCGCGACGGAGACTGCGGTCGCCGATTCGATCAAGCCGTATGTTCTGATGGTTGTCGGCGTCAACGGCGTAGGTAAAACAACAACTATCGGAAAGCTCTCGCAGCGGATCAAAAACGAAGGCAACGAGGTCCTTATCTGTGCGGCGGATACTTTCCGTGCGGCTGCGTCCGATCAGCTCGAAATTTGGGCCGAGCGGGCCGGCGTGCCGATAATTCAGCAAAAACAGGGAACCGATCCCGCAGCCGTCCTTTTCGACGCGCTGCAGTCGGCAAAGGCCCGCGACGCTGATGTGTTGATCGTCGATACAGCCGGTCGTCTGCACAATAAATCGAACCTGATGGCCGAGCTCGAAAAAATGAAACGCATCGCCGGACGCGAGGTCAAGGATGCTCCGCACGAAACGCTGCTCGTTATCGACGCTGTCACCGGCCAGAACGGGCTGGAACAGGCGCGCCAATTCACAAAGGTTGCAAACGTAACCGGCCTGGTCCTAACCAAACTCGACGGTACCGCAAAAGGC
>CADEEU010000380.1 GCA_902826385.1 uncultured Acidobacteriota bacterium
TACCGTATCGGTCTCGCTTTGGAGGATGACACTGTCATCTTCGTTCGGCTTTTGAACCGGAAGGATATTTATAAACAGTTTCCGTGACAGAGCAAGGTACATGTTGATTTAATTGTTCTGTGGTCGCTATGAAGGAACTTCGCGAAGATTTGATAAAAGCTGCGCTTGCTTGGGAGGTTGCATTTGGCAACGCGCCACTGATCACAACCGTGCTATCGGAATACGATGCCGCGCATCTGGTTGGGTGTTCGATCGAGGTCTACTCGACATTGATGCAAGGATGCAGTGCCGTTCAGAAGGGGCATGATTTCACTGTGAACGGATTGCGGTATCAAGTTAAAGGAAATCGGCCGAGCGGCAAGCCCGGCAGCTTCGTTACTTGGGTTCCTAAGGCTACCAACTACGATTGGGATTACTTGATATGGATTTTGTACAACTCTAAGTACGAGATTCAAGAAGCATGGCAATGGGACGTAGCGACCTACGCTGAGGCATTCGACGGGGTGAAACGTTTGTCGCCTGCCCATCTCCGTCTTGGCAAACAATTGGCGTAACTTAGGCAATGCCGTTTACACGCATGTGTTTGGTGGCGGGCTAGTCCGTCTACGTTAGACAAGCGTCGATCAGATCAAGCACATCCTCAACAAACTCGGTCGAAGCACGTTCAACAAATTTCGCCCGACGCACTGCGTGATCTATCGACTTCACTGCTCAACCATAACGAAGCCCGTTAGAGATGAGCCGCTTGGGACGGCGAGGTGAAACGGAAAGTTTCGGTCCGGGTTCGTGACCGAGCAGACGATGGCGAGGCCGGTGTTTGTTGAAGAGGTCGTTGCTGACGACGAGAGCCGGGCGTCGACCTTTTTGTTCTTGGCCGGCTTGTGGTTCAAAAAGAGGCAGGGCCAAAGATTCCACTAAATTATTGGCTTCGCGGTATGACTTCTGGTAATACTTTTTTATGAGTGTTGCCAAGGTCACGATTTCGATAGAGTCGGGTCTTCTAAATAAAGTGGATCGGCTTGTGAAAGAGCGCATTTTTTCTAATCGTAGTCAGGCTGTGCAGTATGCTATTGAAGAGAAACTCTCGCGGTTGGACAAGAACCGGCTTGCGCGTGAGTGTGCCAAATTGGACAAGGCGGAAGAGCGATCCCTGGCCGATATGGGATTGGCGAGCGAGGCGGACGAATGGCCCGAATACTAAGGGGCGACATCGTTTGGGCAAATCTCGACCCTACGCTCGGCCAAAAGCAGGCGGGTAAACGCCCCGTGCTGGTCTTGAGTGAGAACGTCTTCAATGACCGCTCGGGGACCGTCATCGCCGTCGCCCTGACAAGCCAGCGGCCTAGTGCCGGTTTTCCTCTAACCTTTGAGCTTTCCGACTCAAAACTTCCAAAACGCTCCTGGGCAAAAATCAGCCAGATCCGTACCCTCTCGACTCAGCGCCTGGGCAGCAAGATCGGCAAAGCGGCAGGGCAGGAACTCGAGACTATAATTGAAGGTTTGAACGAGATCATTGGGGGAGCGTAAGAATCCTCAGTGCGGCGAAAGCCTCGCACCCAGCGCTTTCAAGTGATTTGTGATTGCCGCTTAGTGCTGTTCCGTCTATCTCCTTCGTTTGATATCTTCCTGAAGTCGTTCGCCGACTACCTTCCCGCCGTTTTCTTTTAGGTGTTCGAGAACGATCAACCCGAGCTCTATCCTACGATCGATATTTTTGACGTTGCCGATAAAGTAAAGCAGGCTTCGCTGCATGCCGCCGGTTAGGTTGTGGAACAGGCGGTCGCCTTCATGGTCCTGGCGAAGAATTTCTTCGAAATCTTCGGGAATGGGCGCACCGTATTTGCTGGTGTCGAGTTCGAGGCGGATTGTAATCTCGTCGCCTTCTTCAACATCGAGAGCCGCGCGGAGCGGCTTGTTTACACCGATTGTGTAGATGCCTTTGTTTGGGGATAAGGCACATTGGAAAGTATGGCTGCCGTTGAGCGTGCATACCACGCGGCGCGTTTTTGGGTCGGTTTCGAATGTCTTTGCGATATCGGGCGTTACTTCAAGAAAGTACCAGCCCGATCGTGATTTCTTAAGCATCGAGGTGAGCTTTACAGGTTTTGCGGACTTAGTCATCGAACTAAATATCGCTCGACAGCCCGATCACCTGCAAATCCGGCCGAAGCCTCACCTGAGCAAGGATGTAATACACTGCGTCACATTAAGCCACTTGCGTACGTGCAGGCTTCTGCAAAAGCTGTTTTCGTTTGTTAGAATAAGACCCGATGGAAATGTCGATCCAGCCCATTTTGGACAAAGCTTTAGCGGGCGAACGCCTCAATTCGGAAGACTGTACCGCTTTGCTTGAGTCGAACGATTTCGTGCGAATCGGCCTGGCCGCGGACGAGATCCGCCAGCAGAAAAATCCGGGCGATGTCGTAACTTACATAATCGACCGCAACATCAATTACACGAACGTCTGCAATGTCGTTTGCACGTTTTGCGCATTTTACCGGCGGCCGGGAAAGCCTGACACCTACGTGCATTCGATAGACGAAATTTGCAAACGCATCGACGAGACCATAGCTCTCGGCGGAACTGGCGTTTTGATGCAGGGCGGGCTGCACCCGGATTTTAATATCGAGTGGTACGAAAATTTGCTGAGCACGCTGCACACTAAGTATCCGAGGTTTCAACTGCACTGCTTTTCGCCGCCGGAGATACACAACATCTCGCTCATTTCAAAGCTCGATTACGTTACGATAATGCAGCGATTGAAAGATGCGGGTTTGAATTCAATGCCGGGCGGCGGCGGCGAGATTCTTGACGACGAGGTTCGTGCAAGAGTTTCGACCAAGTGCAACACGCAGGAATGGCTCGATGTAATGCGGGCCGTGCACAAGGTCGGGCTGATCTCGACGGCGACGATGATGTTCGGGATAGGCGATAAGATCGAACACCGAGTGCGACATTTGCAGCGTATCCGCGACGTCCAGGACGAATCCTTGAGACGCAAAGCGGAAACGGGTTTCGGAGGCGAATTTACCGCGTTTATCCCGTGGACATTCCAACGCGAAAACACCGCCCTCGGCCGCAAGATCACAGAAGAACCGACCGGCATCGACTATCTCAAAATGCTCTCCGTCTCGCGCCTATTTTTGGATAACGTCCGGCACATCCAATCGTCCTGGCTCACCCAGGGACTTCGCCTCGGCCAGGCCGCTTTGCGTTTCGGCTCCGACGACATGGGCTCGATCATGATCGAAGAAAACGTTGTCTCCGCCGCCGGTGC
>CADEEU010000381.1 GCA_902826385.1 uncultured Acidobacteriota bacterium
TTGCATTTACGAGGTCGGGTCTTGCGTGCAGGGGCCAACCGAGGCGTTCTTCGGCTTGCTCTCGGGTCATCGACTTAAGCCCAAGTTTCGTCGTCGGGCAGACCAGCATGTGATTGTCGGAGTTCATAAATCGGATATGAGGCAAAGTTGAAGATAACGAAATCGCACGACCAGTTCAATCCCAGCGTAATTTGTACAATACAAAAGCCTTTATTATCCTCTACAGAATGGCTCTACCGCTCGTCGCAATTATTGGCCGGCCTAACGTCGGGAAATCTACGCTGTTTAACCGGCTGACCGGGACGCGTAAATCGATCGTCGGCGACGAGCCGGGCATAACCCGCGACCGCATATTTGCAGATGTCGAATGGAAGGCAAAGACATTCGAGCTTGTGGATACCGGCGGCATCGTTCCGGACGACGAAGCAATCATCCCGGCGAACATCTTCAAGCAAGCTGGATTTGCTATCGATAAAGCGCAGGCGATCATATGGGTCATTGACGCGCGTGCCGGTGTCACGCCCTTAGATGAAGAAATATCTGTATTTTTACGAAACATCGGGAAACCCGTTTTTATCGCAGCAAATAAGGCCGAGAGCAGAAAAGTCGAAGACGAAGCGTCGGAGTTTTACCGTTTCGGGTTCGATCTGACGCCGCTTTCTGCCGAGCACGGAACATCGGTCGGTGATCTTTTGGACAGCGTATTCGACGTTCTCGAATTCGACGAGGAGGTGGAAGAGAGCGACCCTGGTGAGATTAAGCTTGCGATAATTGGACGTCCGAACGTAGGGAAGTCGTCGCTGTTGAACAGCCTGCTTGGCGAGGAGCGCGTGATCGTTTCACCGATCGCCGGAACGACGCGAGACGCAATCGACACCCAATTCGAAGCCGATGGTAACAAGTTTTTACTTATCGACACCGCGGGTATCCGCCGAAAGGGCAAAACGACCGAGATGGCCGAAAAGCTCTCGGTGGTGATGGCCAGAAAGGCGCTCGAACGAGCAGATGTTGCGGTCATGATAATCGACGCGGTCGAGGGAGTAACCCATCTCGACGCGAACATCGCCGGGTACGCGGTCGATTCGGGCTGTTCCGTTATCCTGGCGGTAAATAAATGGGACGCGGTTGAAGAAAAAGAGACAAATACGATCTACGATTTCGAACGCACCGTCCGCCGACAAATGAAGTTTCTCGATTGGGCTCCGATAATTTCGATTTCGGCGTTAACCGGCCAGCGTGTTTCAAAGATTCTGCCGATGGCTGCGAAAGCTCACGAAGCCCGAAACTTCCGCGTGCCGACATCCCAGTTGAACAAATTTTTCGAGGAAAGTGTCTCGCAGCCTCGCGGCGGAACGGCACCGGCTCCGGTCAAAGGCGGCGTTTCGCGTTTGAAAGTACAGTACATAACCCAAGGTGGCCTGCGCCCGCCGTTGTTCGTCCTGTTTACGTCCGGTGGAAGTAAGGCCGGATTGCATTTTTCTTATTTGCGATATATTGAGAACAGGCTGAGAGAAGCGTTCGAGTTCTTCGCCACGCCGATTCGATTAAAGGAGCGGCACAAGGTGAAAAAGGCGAATGCATAGCCGTAAATGGCCGCTCATCAAACCGCATCAATGGAAATCGTATTACTGATACTCAGGCTCATCCTCTTCGGCGTCTTCGCCGTATCGGGCATCTCCAAACTTCTCGATCCCGAGGGTTCGTCGAAGGCGTTGCGCGAGTTCGGGACGCCGGAAGAGTTCACCAAATTCTTTGCATACGCGTTACCGTTTGCCGAATTGGTATTTGCGGTTTGCCTGCTTTTTACGTCGATGTCGTGGGTCGGTGCGGTCGGGACTTTGATCCTGCTGCTTAGCTTTACCGGTGGAATGATCTGGCAGATCGCGCACGGCCGAGCGCCGGATTGCCACTGCTTCGGCCAAATCCACAGTGAACCTGTTGGAAAAGAGAGCCTGATTCGGAATTTTGTTTTTGTGGTCCTGGCGATAGTCCTTATTGCGGCGGGCCGAAACAACCAGGGAATCGAACTCTCGAACACGAGTTCCGGCATGTTGGAGATGCTGCTGATCCTTTCGCTGGTGGTTCTGGGTATCGTCCTGCTTGGCTACTTGATCAAGCTTACCGACCAGCAGAACGAGATTGTACGACGACTTGGTCTGCTCGAATTTGCGTCCGGGGATATCGATCCGGTCGAACGCAACTCGGCGGGTGATCCGTCGGACGGATTGCCGATCGGCGCGCCGCTGCCGGATTTTTCGATTCGTGACCTCGACGGCCGGATGGTCACGTTCGATCATCTTCTGGGAGGAGGCAAGCCTTTCTTGTTTTTGTTCGTCGGACCGCAGTGCGCTCCGTGCGAATCGCTGATGCCTGAAATCAAAGAGTGGGAATCGGCTCTTTCCCACAAGCTCAAGTTCGTCTTTGTATCGCACGGTGAGATCGAAGCAAACAAGGTTAAATTCGCCAACCGGTCGAGGACCGTCTTGGTCGAGGCAAAGCGCGATTTTGCCGGGTCGGTTAATGCCAAATGGACGCCGACAGCGCTTTTTGTCGATTCTGACGGCAACATCGCAAGCCACATCGCTGGCGGCGACATTGCTCTCCGACGGCTGGTCGAACAAATAAAGACTCGCGATCTAAATGAAGAATTCCTCTATTTCCTGGGCCTCAATGGCCACAAGCGGCCGAATATCGGCGAGGCCGTTCCCGAATTTTCCGTCACCGACATTAACGGCTACAAGATCGACGGCAAAGACTTTGTCGGCCGTAAAACTCTCGTCGCGTTCTCCAGCCCAACTTGCGGCCACTGCGTAAAACTGATGGGCCAAATACGCGACTGGGAATCGCGTCGAAAACCTAGTGATCCGGAACTGATCATCTTTACCGACGGCGACGCTGACGAAGAACGCAAACTCGGACTGAATTCCTCGATTGTGGTCGATAAGGACTACAAAACCGCTGCAAAGCTAGGTATGCGCGGCGTGCCTTCCGCCGTACTGATCAACGAAGAAGGCATAATTGCGACCGAAGCCGCGATCGGCCCTGAAAATATTTGGTCGCTGATCGGCGGCAGGTGAAGACTCACTATCCCTAAAAACTGAAAACTAAAAACTGAAAACGGAGAAGCCGGTTCTTCATTTTCAGCTTTCAATTTTTTGGGAATAACCACGTATGACACGGGCAATTGACTGGAAAATATTGGCAACCGATGGCGAGGCTCGTGCGGGAGTAATCACGACGCGCCGATCGGTCATCGAGACGCCTGTATTTATGCCT
>CADEEU010000382.1 GCA_902826385.1 uncultured Acidobacteriota bacterium
GTTGGCGGAAGCGATAAGAAAAGAAGCAAGCGGAGCGGCGTTGGTGATCGTGCCGAACCACTTGCTCAAGTACTTGAGCGCCGGCACGGAGATTAGCTCCGAAATAATCGCAGACAACAGTGAATATACGATCGTATTCGTAAGACCGAGATAGATCAGCGTACTTCGGCACGCCGCAAACGGTCCATCAGCGCGGCTCCGATTCCCTCTTCATCGACCCGTTCGCAGTAGATCCTTCGAATTTTCATCCGGTCGCATTCGCGAAAGAAAGCGAAAAGCGAACGAGCGTATTCTTCGACCGAGTCGCAGAGCTTTTCAAGGCCGGTAGACCCATTCGCTCGCGCCATCCCAATGTACCCTGCCGCTTCTTGACCTGGAATTTCAAATCCTGCATCGACAATCACAACCTCGGCCGCCGGCGCATAGTGTTTGTGCCGCATGCCCGGACTTCGCGGAGCCGCGTGGTCATCGGCCCGATAAATTTGAGTGAACGGAACAACGGCGCGAAGCGATTCCAGCGAAACAGCACCGGCCCGCAGCACGAACGGCGTGTCGGTTGTACAGTCAACAACAGTGCTTTCGAGGCCGATATCCGTAGCCTCGCCCTGCAGAATACATTCGATACGACCGTTCAAATCTTCATAGACATCTTGCCAGGTCGTAGGACTCGGCCTGCCCGAAAGATTTGCCGACGGAGCAACCACCGGCACACCGCATGTTCGTAGAAAATCGTTCGCCAGCTCGCTTGCAGGCATCCGAACGCCGATGGTTTCCAATCCGGCTGTCGCCGCGTCCGGAACACGATGAGATTTCGCTAAGACTAAAGTCAGCGGCCCCGGGAAAAATCTCTCGATCAGCAGCTTTGCGGTTGGGTTGACGTCATCGGCAAGGCTGCCGATCTCGTCCATCGACCCGACATGCGCAATCAGCGGGTTGTCGCCCGGCCGCCGTTTTGCTTCGAAGATTTTCGCCACCGCCTCGGCGTTGAACGCATCGGCACCCAGTCCGTACACGGTTTCGGTCGGGAACGCGACTACTCCGCCGCTTTTTATGCAAATCGCGGCTTCTGCCACCAACCGTGTAAGTTTGGTCTCCACTTGTTTTTTGCCTACCCCTCGGCTTCGCGGGTAACCGCCGCCTCGCCGCCGATCTTTGCCGCGGTTTTTGCCAGGATCAAGAGCACCACTATCGCGATGATCGTCGCCATAATTGCATAGGTAAATAATCCGGCCAGACTGTCGTCCTCGCCCAAAATGGACTTCATCGCGGTCTTTATCGCCTCATTCCACGCAAGGGCACAAACCAGGCCGAGTGCGGCGGAAGCAAGGGTGATCATGGACTGGACGATGGCTTTAGATTGCTCTATCGATTTTGACATAGCTATTCCTCTCATTTGATTGAATTTACGGCGACACTATTTTAACCGAACCGGCTGTTTCACAAAATGTGAGACCATGAAATTTTTTTCGCAAAAGGGCTCCGAACGCCCGTCTATTGAGTGTACCGAAATGGTTAGCACCGCCAATGCGGCCGCGGTTTTTATATCCAAAGGAGGACAGTAATCATGTTACCTACATTAGTTTCGACGGTCGGAATCATCGCTATTCTTATAGGGCTTTTACTTCCGGCGGTTCAAAGGTGTCCTTAACTAGAACAATTTAGTTTTGCCCACACGCCCGCTTGCCGCCTTAAGGTGCGGCGGCGGGTTTTTTAGTTTTGGGCGTCGGTTGCGATAGAATTTAAACCGATGACGCTGGCCGAAAAACTAAAGCAGCTTCCCGTTGCTGCCGGAATCTATATCCACAAAAACGCGGCCGGAAAGATAATCTACGTCGGTAAGGCAAAGAATCTTCGCAACCGCGTCCGTCAATACTTTCAATCAAGCCGAAGCACGGATTGGAAAACACGTCAGCTTCACAAATCGATTGCCGATTTTGAATTCATCGTCGTCGACAGCGAGGTCGAAGCCCTTGTCCTTGAGTCGAACCTGATCAAAAAACATAAACCGCGGTTCAACGTCATGCTTAAGGACGACAAGCAATACCCGCACCTTAAGATGACCAATGAGCCGTTTCCAAAAGTCGTAATTACCCGCAAGATTTTGCGTGACGGCGCAAGCTATTACGGCCCGATGCTTCCCGCTTCGCTTGCCCGACGGACGCTCGATCTGGTCAACAAGGCGTTTCAACTGCGGACCTGCGACATCGAGATCGACGGCCGACTGCCGCGGCCGTGTCTGGAATATCATCTGAAACGCTGTCTCGGACCGTGTGTAAAGGGATTGTGTACACAGGACGAATATTTGGAAGCCGCCCGCGATGTAAAGACGCTTTTGGAAGGAAAAAACAGAGAGCTTGCGTCCGATCTCGAGCGTCGGATGTGGCACTTTTCCGAAGAAGGCCAATACGAGCTTGCCGCAAAATATCGCGACCTGAACCGGGCCGTCACCGCGCTCGGCGAGCAGCAAAAAATGGCCTACACGGCCGAACGCGATGTCGATATTTTCGGGTTTTACCGCGAAGAACAGCGGCTGGCGTTGCAGCTTTTTACGATGAGAGAAGGCCGCATTGTCGGCCGCCGCGAATTTTTTTGGGAAGATCTGCCGGAAGGTGACGGTTTCAACGCGTCGGAATTTCTCGGCGACGTGCTTGTTCAATATTACTCGACCGACTACGTCCCGCTGGAAATTCACGTGCCGCAGGATTTTGAGTACCGCGGCGCGCTTGAACAGTTACTGACCGAACGTCGCGGACGACGCGTTCGCATCTCGCATCCGAAGATCGGAGAAAAGCGGCACATGATCGGGCTGGTCGAGACAAACGCAAAGATCGCGTTCGAACAGCGTTTCCGCGTGCTGAAACCGGATTCGCAAAAGGTGCTTGAAGAGCTGCAGGAAATTCTGGAGCTTTCGTATTTTCCGCAGCGGATCGAGTCGTTCGACATCTCCAACATCTCGGGTGCCGAGAACGTCGCGGGCATTGTTGTATTCGAGAACGGCAAACCCGCCCGCTCTGCCTATCGCCGCTTCATCATCAAATCGGTCGATGGCGCCAACGATTTTGCTTCAATGCACGAAGCAGTTTCTCGCCGCTACAAACGCATCCTCGACGAAGGCGGGCAGCTTCCCGAACTAGTGTTCATCGATGGCGGCAAAGGCCAACTTTCAGCTGCCGCATCTGCAATGCGCGAACTAGACCTTGAGCAAATAATGCTCGTCGGCCTGGTAAAGCCGCAGAAAAAACATAATGAAATTTCGCACTTGCTGATCA
>CADEEU010000383.1 GCA_902826385.1 uncultured Acidobacteriota bacterium
CCCGAGCCGTTCCCGCAACGCGTCGAGCAGCGTCATGCGCGAATCGAGCGTGAGCGATTTTTCAACGCCGTTCACCTTGAACTTCACCGATACGGCGTTTTCGTCCGCGATCGGGACAAACTCAAGCTCATCCACCTCTCGCAGCCCGGCAAACAACTGCTCCTGAGCAATCAGATTCAGTGCAACCGTACCCAAGCCCATCGCCGTCGCCTGGCCTAAGAATTTACGTCGTGATTCGCCTAATTGGGAAAGTTCGGGGAGGTCTTCGAGCAATGCCCGTTCGTCATCGGTGAGCTCAAAATCGAAAAGGTCGTCAAATTCGTCTGTCATCGCGCCTCCTTGTAAGGTACCTGTTACGGTTTTAAGAGAAACGAGCCTGAACTCTTTCAAGCAGGTAAAAAAATCTGTAGCTTAGTTTAGCATTCGAAAAGTCGGATTCCAATTTTCTCTTCTTTGCACGTGCTTAGCGGGCTTCGCGTGAGACCGGTTTTTGATCTCACGCAACGCTCGCGAAGATCGCAGAGGAAATCAAGAGGTCGGCTACTGACCAGCTTTGTTCGACTCGACCCAATCCGGTGTGTGAAAAACACCTTCCTTATCAACTCGCTGATATGTATGAGCTCCGAAAAAGTCGCGTTGCGCCTGAATCAGATTGGCTGGGAGCCTTACGGAGCCAAACGCACTGAAGTAGTTCATCGATGACGTAAAGCAAAGCGCCGGCACTCGATTTCCGGCAAAATCGTCGTTTATTTTTCGCCAATCCTCGCGGTTCGATTCGATGATGGCAGCGAATTTGTCATCGAGAAGAAGCGAAGGCAGGTTCGGGTCTTTCGAATAGGCCTGCCGCATTTCTTCCAGCAAAGCCGAGCGGATAATACAGCCTCCGCGCCAAATTTTCGCAATCTCAGCCAGGTCCGCCCCATACTCTTTTTCCACCGACGCTGTCTGCAACAGCGACATCCCTTGCGTGTATGTGGAGATGAAAGCACAAAGTAAGGCATTTTTAAGCGAGGTGAGAGATTCTTCTAAATTCTTTGACTCCGCGGTGGGTGTTTCGCCCTCCCTTCGTGCGGGCTTTTGCATCGGAACAGCGTCGACCGCTTCGCGATGCTGTTCGCTGACGACGGTTTTTACGTCGGCTCTCGCCCGTTGCGCTTTTTGGCCGAATTGAGGAACGCTTTCGACCGCTTCGGCGCCCTCGGGTCCTTCGGTTGGAGCGTCGTGTGTCGGCCGACCGTACTGGGCGGCTACTAACTCGCGTACTTCCTTTTGTGCCGATATCTGCCGCATTGACACGGCCGCGTCGATCGTCGGTATCGGAACGCCGAGGTCCATGGCCGCCTGCGACGTCCATTTGCCGGTCCCTTTCTGCGCTGCCTTGTCCAGCACCACCTCGACCAGCGGTTTGCCGGTTTCCGCATCCACCTTTCGCAAAACGTCGGCGGTGATCTCTACCAGAAAAGAATTCAATTCCGTGTCGTTCCAAGCGGCAAACGTGTCGCTCATTTGCCGGTAGTCCATCTTCAGCACACGGTGCATAAAGTCGTAAGTCTCGGCCAAAATCTGCATCAAACCATATTCGATGCCGTTATGCACCATCTTTACGAAATGCCCGGCGGAGCCACTGCCGACGTGGGCGGCACATGGTTCGCCATCGACTTTTGCCGACGCCGCTTCGAAGATCGGCCGCACGTGTTCGTAAACAGCCGGATTGCCGCCGACCATTATGCTGGCTCCGTGACGAGCACCTTCTTCGCCGCCGCTAACGCCAACTCCGAGGAACTCGAATCCGCTTTCAGCCAGGAATTTTTCGCGACGCTCCGTGTCGACAAAATGCGAATTACCGCCATCGATGACGATGTCCCCCAATCCAAGATGGGGCAGCAGTTCGTTGATCACCGAATCCACGATCGGACCGGCTGGAACAAGCAGCATTATTTTCCGCGGCGAATCCAGCCCGGCAACAAACTCCGGCACGGCTGCGGCGGCGACCACATCCATTCCCGCACCTTCGGTCAACAGCAATTCTCTTTTCGCTCCGTCCAGATCGTAACCAATGCCGGAGATGCCGTGCTCGGCTACATTTAGAAGAAAGTTGCGCCCCATTGTGCCGAGACCGATCATGCCAAATTGCGCTTTTGCCATATCTATTAGTGCCCCATGTGTTTTAGGAATGCCTGTTTTAGAGTCTTCTCGATCTCGGTGTGCAAAGTGGTTTGGCCGCTGAGCGGATTCTTCTCAGCCTCGCGAAAAATGAACCTCGCGCATTTTCCGCATAGCAGATAGGCTATTAAAACTCCGTGTTCGCGAAAAATAAATGCGTTTAGCGACAACGCATTCTTTCCCTTAAACTTCATTCCCTTGATTTCTTTACCACAGCCCGGACAATCGTCACCGTCGTGCATCCAGCGCGACTTGATCGCGCTCCCGAACTGCATCTGTGACTGGCGGAAAAGAAGCTCAAGCATTTCATCGATCTCTTTATTACGCATAACAATCAAATCCGGGGTCAAGTAAAAATTGTACCTAAGAGGTAAAACTTGCCCTTGTTAATTAGCGGTTATAAACTGCGATTACTTAATATGTTATCACTGCATGACGCCATTCGCCCTACGACGTTTATAGAATCCGCGAAGCTCCGCGACCATCTTGGACTCGACGTCATTGTAGCGTCGGAAACATTTCAGCATACCGGCAGTTTTAAGTTTCGTGCCGCTTACAACCTTGCCCTGAACGTGCCGAACGATTCAATATTGACAGCGTCCTCGGGCAATTTCGGCCAGGCACTCGCATTCGCGTGCAAGCTGTTGGGGAAAAAATGCACGGTCGTCATGCCGGAGACTTCGGCTCGAGTAAAAAAAGATGCGGTCCGCGGTTATGGCGCGACAGTCGATCTGATCGACACAAAAACTGTCGGGCGCGGTGAGCGGGTTGCACAGCTAGCCGAGCAAATGCCGGACGCGTACATAGCAAGCGCCTACGACGATCAATTTGTTATCGACGGCAATGCAACGCTCGGCGACGAGCTTGCGGAAAAGGATTTCGATGCGGTGATAATTCCGGTCGGCGGCGGCGGGTTGATCTCGGGCACGCTAACCGCCCTGTGCCGAAACGGCAGCAAAACGGAAGTCTATGGGGCCGAACCATCACTTGGCAATGATGCCGCCCGTTCGTTCAAGGCTGGAGAGCTGATCGCCAACGAAACGGAGCCTTCAACCATTGCCGACGGAGCCCGCACCACCTCTCTAGGCCAAC
>CADEEU010000384.1:0-2053 GCA_902826385.1 uncultured Acidobacteriota bacterium
CGCCGCCCATTCACCCGCCGCTTTCAACTGCGGCGAACCAGTAAGCCGCGGACCGTAAACGTCGGCAAGCACTTGCAGTGTCTTCATTACCTGCGAATTCTTGGTGCCCTCTTCACGAATGCGGTCGTATATATCCGCTTCCTGGCCGAAGGTGAATATCGGCAACATCAGAGCTTGCAAAATGAAGGCGGCAATGGCTAGGTTGATCCTTTTGTGAGTTCTCATAAGCAAAGTAAGGTTCATCTTGACGAGCAATTGAAATCCTCGCGTTTTTGAATTATTCGGTTTTAGGACTGAAACAAAAAATGTGTGTTAACGACGATTATATTACTAATAAATTCGGCGTAAAGTTTCAAAAGCCGGAATCTGGTGAATTCGACCGTTTACAACCTTAATTTGTTCGCATATTATCGAGGCAATTGCTTTAAAGAAGCGTTTCGGATGAGAAAAATCTCAAATTTGCTTGTGGCTCTGGTTGGGGTGGAACATTTCGGCATAATGGTGCTCGAGATGTTCTTCTGGGACCATCCGGTCGGACGGCGAATCTTTGGAATGACTCCTGAAGCGTCGGCTGTATCGGCAACGCTGGCGGCGAACCAGGGTCTGTATAACGGTTTTCTCGCAGCCGGCCTTATTTGGGGGTTGATTTCGGATCGCCGTGAAGTAAAAATTTTCTTTCTTTCCTGCGTTGTTCTGGCGGGACTCTTTGGAGGCCTGACTGCAAAAACTTCGATAATTCTCACTCAGGCGCTGCCGGCATTTACCGCTCTTTTGTTTGTCCTGCTTTCTTCGAATTCTCGAAAAATATGATTTTCAATCGTTTACGCTCACTTTTAATCTTGGCTTTTCTCATTTGTGTTGTAGTCACGATTCGCGCCCAACCGAATGCCGATGTCGAGCGAAAGATCGCCGATTTCATCGATCGTTCCGGCGCTGAGGCTGTCTCGTTTCTCGAGAAAACCGTCAATGTAGATAGTCCGACCGAGGACCTCGCGGGCGTAAAAAAAGTCGGAATGCTCTTCGCGAGAGAGTTTGAGGCAATCGGCATGACGGTTAAATGGATCGATATGCCCGCAGATGCTAAACGTGCCGGGCATTTGGTTGCAGAAACAAAGGGCGGAAAGGGCAAGCGACTATTACTGCTCGGGCATCTAGACACCGTTTTGAAGGGTGAAAAATTTCGCCGCGATGGCGTGAAAGTTTTCGGCACCGGCATCGGCGACATGAAAGGCGGAAACGTAATTGCGCTGTATGCGTTAAAAGCTCTGCATGCGGCCGGAGCATTGAAAGACACGCAGATCGTTCTGATGTTTACAGGCGATGAAGAAAATTCGTGTGAACCGGTTTCGGTTTGTCGCGGCGATATGATCGCCGCCGCAAAGCAAAGCGACCTGGCATTAAGTTTCGAAGGCACGATTAGAAATACCGCGACCGTTGGACGGCGTGGAGCAAGTTCCTGGAAACTTGAGGTCGAGGCAAAAACCGGTCATTCCAGCCAGATATTTAAAGAGACGATGGGCAACGGTGCAATCTTCGAAGCCTCGCGCATCCTGAATGAATTTCGCGAAAAGCTCGGCGGCGAAAAATATCTCACCTTCAATCCGTCCTTGTTCGTCGGAGGAACAACCGTTGAAAATAAAGACGCTGACGGTTCCGCAAGCGGCAAGACCAACGTCGTCCCCGCGAAGGTCGTCGTAAACGGCGATCTGCGTTTCATGAGCGAAGAGCAGAAAGAATCTGCCCGCGCACGGATGCGTGAGATAGTTTCCAAGAGCCTTCCCGGAACGTCAGCGAAGATATCCTTTCAGGATGGTATTCCCGCGATGACGCCTGCCGAGGGAAATTACAATTTGCTCAAACAGCTCGATCAGGTTAGCCGTGACCTCGGTTTTGGCTCGGTTGAAGCACTCGACCCCGGCGAACGCGGTGCTGGCGACGTAGCCTATATTTCTGGGATCATTCCCGGCCTCGATGGAATCGGGATCGGAGGGGGTGGAAACTCCCACGCCAAAGGCGAATGGGCACAGGTCGATACGATGCCGATGCTGACCAA
>CADEEU010000384.1:2063-3233 GCA_902826385.1 uncultured Acidobacteriota bacterium
TTTTACTTTCAGCTGTAACAAGCTTGTCGAATTCCTTCGCAATCTCGAGATGAGTGTAGCTGTCCGGGGCTATAAAACGTGCTCCGTGTTTGTCGATGTAAAGAAGCGCGTTCCATTTTTTCTCGTGCGTAAAGATCGCGGCGTCGCCGGTTGTCACGCCTGATTTATTCTTGACCTTCTGTTTTGCTATGACGCGTGCTCCCGAACTACGAAGGCCTTTAAGAAATTCCTCATATCCATTCTTGGCAGCTATTCGGTCAGAAAATTTGGCAAGGATAAACTCGACTTCCTTTCCTTTCTTTGAATATGTCGCCTTGTTTACTTCATCGGCACCGATAAAATCCTGTACGCCGCTGCCCATAATGGTTCCCTGCTGTTCGAATGGCCCGACGGCGGGCGGCAGCGTGATCGGATTTGCCTCAATATCCGTATCGTCGTAGTCAGGCCCTTTGTTGCTATTTACCGGCGGGTTCTTTAGATTCACATTCGCCGGAACAGAATTTGTGTTCGCGTTCTTGTTTGGTACCGACGCAATTTCAATGTTCGAATAGGTGTTGGAATTTGCGATCTTGTTTCGGCTTCCGAGGTAGTAGAAAAAAACGCTCAGGGCTACCGCGCCAACCGTCAGCAATAGCACGACCGCGACCGCTCCGGCAATGACGAACATTTTCGTGTTGCTTTTCGGCTTTGGCGTAATTGACTCAGAAAAGGAAAGCGTATCCTGCGCAACCGGGCTCGGCGCCCTTGGTGCAGTCGGCATACTCGCCTGTGCATTCTGACCCGCTCCGTACAGGGACGTCCCGCAATTCGTACAAAAAACCAACCCAAAAGTGTTTTCAAAACCGCACTTGGGACACTTGATCGTATTCATAAATATATTGAAACCGACGCATCGTTCTTCGCAAAAAACGCCAAAGGTGGGCATCAAGATCGGGGTTGGTTAAACGTTAGCAGAAGTGATTATGCTTATCAATCCGCTTGTTTTAGACGTTCATCGTCTCCGCTTTTTCTTCTAATTTTATTGTGAGAACATTATCGAATGGAAATTCTTTGGCAGGAACTGACGGCGGGCCTTCCTGACTTCGACGAATCGGCCCGAGTTGTGATTAGGCTGCTTGCTGCAATGGCGCTCGGAGCGGTAGTCGGCGTTCAGCGAGAGAGAGCCGGAAA
>CADEEU010000385.1 GCA_902826385.1 uncultured Acidobacteriota bacterium
CGACCAGTTTCCCCAACATCAACTCGAACGGACGTGCGGACGAGAACAAAATTTCCGCAATGCGAGTTTCTTTCTCCTCCACGACCGCTCCCATAATAGCCTGACCATAGATGGCCAGCGTTATGTAGATCATCAGCCCGATCACGAAGGACGCGATAAACACGCCGCCCGTATCTTTCTCAGCGCCTGATTCATCCAGGCCTTTCGCATCAAGATTGACAGTCGCACTCAGCTCGGCAAGGCGTTCTTCGCTGATGTTTGCGTCCGCCAATCGTTGCGACCGGACTGCTTCATTAAGAGCATCCTTAAATGTATCGTTCGAAACAAAATCGCCGCCCTTGCGTGAGCGGAACTCGAATCTGGCATCCGAAGATTCGAAATTTTCGGGTACGAGCAAAAATGCGTCGATTTGATCGGTTTTGATCTTGCTAAGCAAGTCGTTACGCTGCGCTTCCTCGGAGCGGCCCGCCGGATCGTACTTGACCAGAACAAACTCCTGCATGAACTGGGCGGCGTTGTTTCGCATCTGTTCTTCCTGCGAAGCATCGATTTCCGTAAGCGAATCTTTCGCGGCCTTTTTCGCTTTTTCTATCAATTTGTCGGAGGAGAGATTCTTCTCCAGCCTTGGCAAAATCTTGCCCGATGGATCATCGACAGCTATTCGTGTCGGCGCGCCTTTTAGCGAAAAAATGATCATCGGAACCAGGGTAAAGACGCCCGCAAGCAGCGGCAGCATAAGCGTGCCGATCAGGAACGACCATTTCAGTACGACCTTTTTATATTCGTGTTTTACGACCGCCAGAAATTTACGCATTCTTCACCTTTTCGATAAAAATATCGTTTAAACTCGGTTCGGTAATCTCAAATTTTGTAACCGTAGCACCGGACTCGATCAGCGTCTTCAACAATGTTTGCGGCTCGACGCTATCGGCCAAATGCAGCTCTTGTTCATCCGCGTGCGAAATGACTTTCTCGATCAGCAACTTGTTTTCTAAAACCTTTTCGGCACCGTTGCCGCGAAAAGCGATCAAATTCGTGCCGTAACTTTCCTTTACCTCGCGAAGACTGCCGCCGATAACCTTGCGAGATTTGTTGATCAGAATGATGTCGTGACAAAGACGCTCGGCGGTGGACATAAGGTGGGTCGAGAAAATAACGGTCTTTTCCTGCGTCCTGAATTCGGAAAGAACGTCGATCATAAATTCAACGTTCACGGGATCGAGTCCCGAAAAAGGCTCATCCAATATCAGCAGATCGGGATCATGCAGCACGGTTGAAATGAACTGTATCTTTTGCTGCATTCCCTTCGAAAGGTCGGTCGTTTTTTTCTTTTTCCATTCGGCGAGGCCCATTCGCTCCAGCCAAAAGTCGATCTTTTTCTCGGCGGTGTTTCCCGAAACGTCTTTCAGTTCGGCGAAATAACGAAGTTGATCGACCACCTTCATCTTCTTGTAAAGCCCGCGTTCCTCCGGCAAGTAGCCGATACGATTTTGAACCTCCGGCGAAATGCGTTGTCCGAACAACTCAATCGAACCTTCGTCCGGGGCCGTGATGCCGACGATCATGCGGATCGTCGTAGTCTTGCCCGCACCGTTCGGACCCAGAAAACCAAAAACACGTCCGGCCCGAACATCAAAGCTCAGGTTCTCAACCGCAGTGAATTCGCCGAACCGTTTTGTGACGTTCGAAACGCGAAGGGATACGTCCGATTTTGGTGCATCTGACATCGTGCGTACATTTTGGCGGTCAGTAGGGTTAATTGCAATCGGCGAAGGCCTTACGGTCATAGCCTGGGTACACTGCCACGCCGAATTCGTGTATAGTTTCGTCTGTCTAAATATGGAGATTTTTGTTTACAGGAACGGTGCGCACTCCGTGGAAGAGGGCTTTACCATAGACGAGCTTCCCGATCTGCTCGATGACAAAGATAACCTTGTCTGGGTCGATCTTCTCGGCGAGACGCCGGAGCAGGTCGACGAAGCAAAGACACTGCTGCTCGATGTGTTTAAGTTTCACTATCTAACGGTCGAGGACTGCATTGAAACCCGCAATCAGCCGAAAATCGAGGCATTCCCGAACTACATTTATTTCATCGTCCACGGCATAAAGCCGGGTGAGACAGGACCGGGCAATTTTGTTACGAAAGAGCTTGACGGTTATCTCGGCGAAAATTTTGTCGTAACTTTTCACGACCAGCGTTTTCGCAGCATTAAGGCGGTGAAGCAGCAGTTACGCGCAAGTCATTTCGCCTGCACACGCGGCCCGGCTTATTTGCTCCATCAGATCCTGGACCAGATAGTCGACCTTTACATGCCGATCGTCGACGACTTCGACGCTGAGATCAACCGGCTGGAAGAGCGTGTTTTCGACCTCAAGAAAAGCAACAACGCTATCCTTGAAGAAGTAATGGACCTGCGGCGAAGCGTTTCGCGTCTGCGACGTATCTCGGCCCGGCAGCTTGAGGTGCTTTATCGAATTTCACATGGCGAGTTTCCGCAAATTCCGGAGCACATCCTGCCCTACTTCCGCGACGTTCACGATCATTTGCTGCGTATTTCAGATCTGGCCGAAAGCTATCGCGATCTGGTCAGCGGACTGTTCGATATTCATTTTTCCGTAGTCGCAAACAAGACGAATGACGTGATGAAAACGCTCGCCGTTCTGTCATCTATCATTCTTCCGCTATCGCTGATCGCCGGAATTTACGGAATGAACTTCCAGAATATGCCGGAACTGCATACAGCCAACGGTTATTTCATGACGCTGGCGGTAATGGCTCTGGTTGCAGTCGTGTTGTTGATCTACTTCTGGCGTCGAGGTTGGATCTTTCAAGGAAACGAAGCTTCGCAGCCTACAAATCAGGACAAGACGGCCGACGAGAATATTTTGGATAGCTAGGAAAATATGGACGTTCGCCGATCTTAAACAAAAAGACTGGCCGCATAGATCACCGATAGACAAACGCCCGCGTAAACACCGGCCAGAATGTCGTCGGCACAAACGCCGATTCCGCCGGGAAGGACCTGAAGGTAATCTATTGGATATGGCTTCCAGACATCGAACAGTCGAAAGAGTAAAAAGCCTGCCAGCACGAATGGCCATCCGATTCCGAAAGGAACGAAAAGGAACGTTATAAGCTGGCCAATCACTTCATCGACCACGGCCTGCGGCGGATCCGAGTTTCCGAGCAACTCCGTCGAACGCCCCGAAGCCCACACGCCAAGAAGCAC
>CADEEU010000386.1 GCA_902826385.1 uncultured Acidobacteriota bacterium
TCGCAGGCGCATCTGCGGCGGATGGCATGCAAGGCGCACCAGGGCAGTGGCGAACTGGGCTGGCTGTCCCTTCGAAGGCAGTGCGGAGCAGAGGTTCTCGCCGCGGATGAGCGCAACGCCCCCCTGCGGGCGGCGATGGACCAGGGCGTGGCCGATCCGTTCGCCGTCGCCCGAAAGAACCGCTATTCGCGACGGCTTAATTACGCCGACTACACGGTATTTATCGCCAAAGCCGACCGCGAAAAGAGCGCGAGCGGAAGCTATTCGCCCGACATCGCCGTCGGCGCGGCGCAATATACCGGTACGGATTACGACCAGGGCGGCTATATCTTTGCGGCCGGAATGGTCATTTCCAACGACCCTGCGTCGTTCGTCATCGCCGAACACAAACGCGACCTGAAACGCGTTTCCGACATCGTGCGTTATGAGGGCGAACACCTCGTGCTCTATCACAACGACCGTCGGCGATACTCGCAAACCGCCGACCACAGCAAAGGCGGCGGACATCCGATACTTCAGTAAAGGCAAAAAGATCTTAAGCTGCGAATGTCCGAACCTCAATGTCAAAGCACTGATAATCTGCCCGAAATCGTGCACGGCATCTACGAAATTGTTACCGAAAAATCTGGACAAACTTTCCGCACCGCCTGTAGAATGCGAAAAACCAAGGTTTTCCGACTGTTTTCCCTGATGGCCGAGGCTTGGCACGGCCATTGCTTTTTCACTTCGCGGATGTTGTTTGAGAATCCGCGAAGATGGAGGTTGAATGGACTTCATCGCTCGTTGTACCAAAGTCTTCGCAGTTCTTCTTTTGCTCTTTGCAAATTTTCTTTCGGTCAGCGGACAGAGATCGATCTACACGCTGCCTGCGGGAACCAGGATCAGGCTGAGCATGGATGCCGCCATTAGCTCAAAGGTTTCGTCAGTAAACGACACGTTCACGACGACCGTTGCCAAAGCGATCGTGGTTGAGAATGTCGTGGTATTGCCCTCGGGCACGGTCGTAGATGGCCGTGTGACCAAAGTTGCAAGCGCCGCTTTTGGCGGCAGGCACGGCCAGATGCAGGTAAAGTTTGAAACGATCCGTTTCCCCGACAACCGCAGCCGCAATATACACGGAATGCTCGTCGAGGACCTGAAACCCGAATCGGTAAAGACCGCGAACATCTTCTCGATCTTCGGCGGGACCGCGGCCGGTGCACTGATCGGCGGAGCCGCAAAAAGCGAAAACGGTGCCCTGATAGGCGCCGGAATCGGAGCCGGTGCCGGAACCGCAGTCGCCCTGCTCAGAAAAGGAAAAGACGTTCAAATAAAAACGTCCGAAGAGTTCGAGATCGAACTAAAAAACGAGGTGGTACTGCCCGCCAGCGATTATTGAAAATCGTAACGAGCGACAGTCGGCAACAGCCGAGCGATATTGAAAAACAGTTTCTAAAAAACTTGGTCGTCGATTTTTGTCCACGGCCATTTTGAAAAAGCCCGATGTGAAGGGGAGAGCACATCGGGTTTTTTCTTTTGTATCAAGGCCTCGTTTAAAGAGAGTCAGGCCCGCGGCTTTGACATCAAGTTCAAAAGGTAATAAATCTTCCCCCGAATTAAAGTTACCGACTCAAGTTGAGTCAATCCCAGCAACTAAAACAAAAACGAACTCTCACTATGAAAACAGGATTTCCACCTTTCATCCGTGGTTTTTTGCTAGTAGCTCTTTTTCTTACAGCAAACGGCTGGACACAACCACCGATGCCGTCTGCCGCCGACGACTTTTACATCTTCTATCAAGGAATTGGCAGTCAGTATCCACAGAAAAATGACTCTTTTCCGGAAAGGGCTCCGTGGTACCAAGTTACGACTCCGGCCCATGATCCCTTTCCGCCTTATCAAATGGAAAGTGGGCGTTTGATCTATCTACCAGAGCCTTATTTTACCTTTGGGGTTGACTGGTTTGTTTATAGGCATTGCGAGAACTGGCAGCAAAATAACTGTGGCGGAAGCGGGACCATTGCCATCCTGGTCATTCGCCCTCAGGACAACACTCAGGGCCTTGGAAAAACCTGTAAGGAGCAACAAAAAAATCAGCCGCCCCCGCTGCCCGCGGGCGTCGGCAAACCGGTAAATGTCACGAACGGAAACATGTGGCTCGAGCAGGTGGATTATTCGCTCGCCGGGCTCGGTGAGAATCTTGAAATAAACCGGTTCTACAACAGCCAGCTACAATCTGGTGGCCTTTTCGGTTTCGGATGGACTACCAAGTATGACGAGCGGCTTACTCTCTACAGCGACGTCAACGTGGTGCGGCTCGATCTTCCTGACGCGCGGGGTATTTTCTTCGCCCGTGCGGGCGGAACGGGTCCTTTTACGGCCATCTCGAAGAATTTCGAAGCCCAGATCGTCAAAAATACGGACAATACCTACACTCTCACGATGAGGGACGGCAGCTCGCGTCATTTCAGTTCTGCCGGAATTCTCTTGTGGCAGCGGGACCAAAACGGGAATCAGACGACTTTAAACTACGACGTTAACGGAAGAATAACCTCGGTAGTCGATCCCGGAAATCGCACCCTCACGCTTGTGCCGAACTCGAACGGCACTGTCTCGCAGATTTCCGACGCTCTTGGGGTCATTGCGGATTACGAGTATTTCACGGGCACTACGCTATTGAAGACCGTAACTTATTCGGATGGCTCGAAGTACAAATTCGAATACGACAGCACAACCGTTTCTGGCAAGATTTTTCTCAAAACCGTAAAAGACGCGCTTGATAACGTTGTCGAAACTCACGCTTACGATACGCAGGGCCGGGCAACAACTTCCGAGATACATGGTGGCGCTGAAAAATACACAATCAACTATACGCATCAAACTCTGACGACGGTTACCGATGTTTTGGGTCGCGTAACCAAGTACAACCTCACGACCCGCCAGGGAAGAAGTTACGTTTCCAGCGTCGAAGGACTATGTGGTTGCGGTGGGTCGGGTGCGGAGACAACAACCTACGCTTTCTTTGACGGAATCGAACGCGTGTTCAAGAGTACGAATGCGTTAGGACAAGATACTTTCTACGAATACGATTTAACCGGCAATCTGAAAAAAATCATCGATGTTTATGGCAACCAAGAGTTTACCTACAATAGTTCAGGCGATGTTCTCACCCATAAAGACCGGATGGGAGGTATTTGGATCTATACTTACGATACCGCCGGGAATTTGTTGACGCTCACGGACCCGTTA
>CADEEU010000387.1 GCA_902826385.1 uncultured Acidobacteriota bacterium
TAAAACGTCAAAATGTTTTCTCTTTAGGCGCCTGAGATGCCTGGCAGCGCATCTACGCGAATCTTTCAAATTAGCGAACTTTGTGTCATATTTTATCGTTAGAAACTGCACAAGGAGAGCTTAGAAAATGAGCATTATCGACAAGGTCAAGGAAGCGGCGTTGAACCAGTTTATCGAGGTAATCGAATGGCTTGATAATTCTCAGGACACGCTGCTTTACCGGTTTCCGGTTTACCAGCAGGAGATAAAGAACGGCGCCCAACTGATAGTTCGCGAATCGCAGGCGGCCGTTTTTGTGTTCGAGGGACAGGTGGCCGACGTTTTCACGCCGGGCCGATATACGGTCGAGGGCGGAAATACGCCGATCTTGTCGAAATTGGGAGCGTGGAAGCACGGGTTTAATTCGCCGATCAAGTCCGAGGTTTACTTCGTAAATACCAAACAGTTCACGGACATGAAATGGGGCACGTCGAACCCGATCATGATGCGCGACGCCGATTTTGGTATCGTTCGTCTGCGTGCGTTCGGCGCATACAGCCTTCGCGTGGCCGATCCGAGCGAGTTTATTAAAGAGGTCGCCGGAACCAACGCTCATTTTCAGACCGAGGATATCGACGGACAGTTGAAACGCGCGATCGTGACCGAGTTTTCGGATTCGTTGGGCGAATTGAAGATTCCAGCGCTCGACCTC
This sequence comes from uncultured Acidobacteriota bacterium, assembly GCA_902826385.1. Classification (GTDB taxonomy): domain Bacteria; phylum Acidobacteriota; class Blastocatellia; order Pyrinomonadales; family Pyrinomonadaceae; genus OLB17. The sequence goes on from CADEEU010000387.1 coordinate 692, forward strand.
GCCGCTCAGTACAAAGAGCTGGGCGATAAGATCCGCGGGATGATCAACGAAGACTTTAAGGGCTACGGCCTTGAGGTCACGAAATTTTACGTAGAGAACATCAGCCTTCCGCCCGAAGTCGAAGCGGCGATGGACAAACGCGCTTCGATGGGAGCGCTTGGCGATGCCCAACAATATATGCAGTTTCAGGCGGCGGACGCTCTTCGCGACGCGGCCCAGAACGAAGGCGGCGGTGCCGGTCTAGGCGCGGGCCTCGGTGCCGGCTTCGCGGTCGGCGGCCAGATGGCAAACGCTTTTGGTGCCGGTCCGCAGGGTAACGCCGGAGCTACTTCGACCGGTGCTTCGCCCGCGACGACAGCTTGTCCAAGCTGCGGCAAGCAAAATGCCGTCGGTGCGAAATTCTGCGCCGATTGCGGCGGCAAGATGGAGGTGGCAAAAGTTCCGTGCGTAAAATGCAGTGCCGAGCTTCGTGAAGGTGCAAAATTCTGTTCGGAATGCGGTGCAACGCAGGAAAAAGCAAAATGCGCGAACTGCCAGGCCGAACTGAACGCCGGTGCGAAATTCTGTCCGGAATGCGGTAACAAGACGGAACCTGCAGCTTAGAGAGTGTTTTAGTCCAAGCAAATGAGACAGGACGCGGTATGTCCTGTCCTTTTCGTTTTGGAACGAGGCCGTAATAATATAAAGAAATTGGAGAATCACAATGGCCATTAGCCCCGAATTATTGGAGATACTGCGGTGTCCGAAGTGCAAGTCAAAAGTTCACATCGATTCCGAGCAAACAAGCCTTGCCTGTGAAAATGCCGAGTGTCGCCTTGTTTACCCCATCCGGGATGAGATACCTGTAATGTTGGTCGATGAAGCAAAAGTTGCGGAAGCGTGATATTTGAGCGAGATCGATTGGAAAAATGTCAGCCGCGTGCTGGTGGTCAAGCTGCGATCTATCGGCGACACCGTTCTTGCGACGCCTTCGCTGATCGCTTTGCGGCGTTTTTTGCCGGACGCGCAGATCGATATTTTGCTCGAAGATTGGGTTGCTCCGCTGCTTGAAGGTTTCGAGGAGATCGACAATGTGATCGCGGTCGGGCCGGGCAGCCTTTCAAGATTTGCCGTCATGCGGCGGCTGCGGCGAGAGCGGTACGACGTTGCCTTCAATCTGCACGGCGGCACCACCAGCACTTTTTTTACGGCCGCCAGCACAGCGAAACATCGAGTCGGTTATCGCGAATATCAATACTCATTTCTCTACAATCATCTTTATTCTTCCTCGGCTGATTTCTGGAAACGGGATCCAACGCATTCGGCAGAACAACAGCTTGCCTTGCTCGGCTTTGCGGGGGTGCCGGTTGAAGACAGGCCGAAGAGTCGATTGACCGTTTCGCAGGCGGCTGTCGATTCGCTGGAGTCAAAGCTGAAACCGCGACTATCTCAAATTTCAGTTTTGAAATCTGATATCGCGCTTCTTCATCCGGCGGCAGCGTTTGCAACCAAACAGTGGGCGGCGGAGAACTTTGCGCGTGCCGCCGAATATTTGAACGGCCGAGGACTGCAAGCGGTGGCCATTGTGGCGAAAAACGAAAACGAGGTTTTGGAAAAACTAAATGCAGCGTCCCGCGTACCGATAGTTTCGTTTGACGATCTGACTCTTCCGGAAATTGCGGCCCTGTCTTCCAAAGCCGCACTCTTTGTCGGTAACGACTCCGGCATCGCGCATATTGCGGCCGCTGTAGGAACACCGAGTGTCGTTATCTTCGGCTCATCTAATCGCGACCACTGGCGACCGTGGACGGACGCTCGTAATGAGATAGTTTTTGAGAAATTTGCGTGTCAGCCGTGTCCCGGATACGAGTGCAAAGAGTTTGGCGAACCCAGATGTATTTTGAGCGTGAAGCCTGAATCGGTTCTTAACGCAATCAACAAAATACTCCAATAAAAAAAGATGAGGCGGACAATCGCCGCCTCACCTTTCGTGCTGGTCATATCAAAACTATCTGCGGTTCGTGTTGGACGTATTTCCGTTAACCATCTGATTAGTCATCGAATCGTTCGCCCTAACCGTCAACTCGTTCTTTACTCCTTTTTGTCCTTCTATCGATTTTGCAACTGTTTCCGCCGCGGTTTTCTGCGCGGCCGTCGCCACTGTTCCCTTCAGCGTGATCACGTCATTGACTACATCGACATTGACGGTCGAATCGCGAAGATCGTCCGCTGCGGCCAATGCGGTTTTCGTCTTGAACCAGATCCAACTGTCGTTTACGCCCTGTCCGATTGTGCTCGAACCTTTGTCGCGTTCATAGTCGGCGCGGTTCTTATCATAGTCCTCGCGGTTCACGTTTGCGTTCGATGCTCTCGGTGTAGCCGTAGCCATCGGTGTGGCGGCGTTTGTGCGATTTGCATTTGCGTTTCTAGCATTTGCATTCATGTTTGTATTTGCCGCCGGTTCGCATCCAACGATGAAAAAGGCGGACATTATCAGAAATAAAGTTGCTTTAAAGTTCATGATCCCTCCTAGTTTTATACAAAACTAGGGCTT
>CADEEU010000388.1 GCA_902826385.1 uncultured Acidobacteriota bacterium
AACTTGCCCTTTCCCTGCGATTTTTCAAAGTTGCACTTATTATCTGAATTCAAGACCACACTTGTTGCATGTATAATTTTCTTGACTATAGATGCAACACTGCGCGATACTTTCAGTCCGCGTTTTGGCCGCAGATCGGCTGACCGCACGATGTTTGACAACCTACTTTCCGACGGCTTCCGAAGGGAGTTGCCGACCTTCGTCGGACCGGTTGTGTCACCCGTGTAATTTGTTTTTTAAAAATCGGCGGAACAAGGATGATTTTGAAGCAAAAGTCGTTTGAAATGTGTCACTTGCACGTTCCACTCTCGGGTGGAACACGGGCGGAACAAACTGGAACACGAATGCGGACAAATCTTCGGTAAATACCTGCGATACATAGGGTTAGTGTTCCGCGGCGGGAGCTGGAATCGAGAGTGGATACGCGAACTGGGACACGGGACGACAAACCAAAGCGAAACGAAAGAGATCGATTCCGGCCTTTCTGCTACAATTTCATTTTGTAACATAAAGCAATGAGCCAACTTTCAGAAGAAATCGTTTTAGAATCGCTAAAACAGATCATCGACCCCGATCTGCGTAAAGACATCGTGACGCTTGGGTTTGTGCGGGATATTGAAATCAGCGGTGGTGACGTTTCGTTCCGCATCGTGCTGACGACGCCCGCCTGTCCCGTAAAGGAAGAGATGGAAACGCATGCGACCGAGATCGTCCGAGGCCTGGATGGCGTGACAAACGTTAAGGTCACGATGGACGCCGAGGTGCCGCAGGGACGCGGGATCGCGAACAACATCGCGATTCCCGGCGTGAAGAACATCATCGCGGTCTCGTCCGGCAAAGGCGGCGTCGGCAAATCGACCGTTGCGGTCAATCTTGCGGTGGCTTTGGCGGCGGACGGAGCCAAGGTCGGCATCATGGACGCTGATGTTTACGGGCCGAATGTTCCGCTGATGCTCGGGACGGGTTACGACCAGCCCGAAGTCGTAAACGGCAAGTTGAAACCGATCGAGGCACACGGCATCAAAATGATCTCGATGGCCGTGCTCGTTCCGCCCGACAAACCGATGATCCTCCGCGGCCCGATGCTCCATGGCGTCGTCCGGCAGTTTTTGTCCGATGTCGACTGGGGTGATCTTGATTATCTGATCGTCGACATGCCGCCTGGAACAGGCGATGTTCAGCTTTCCCTTGCCCAATTGGTTCCGGTCCAGGGAGCGGTTCTTGTCACGACTCCGCAGGAAGTTTCGCTCTCGGACGTTCGCCGAGCCGTGAAAATGTTCGAGACTGTAAATGTTCCCGTTCTCGGTGTTATCGAGAATATGTCCTACTTCATCGCGCCCGACACAGGTACGCGTTACGATATTTTCGGTTCGGGCGGCGGACAGAAACTGTGTGAAGAATACGGATTAAATTTTCTCGGCCAGGTTCCAATGGGCATAGAAGTTCGGGAAAGCGGCGACAAAGGAGTGCCGGTCGTGATCTCAACACCCGATTCGCCACAATCGGCCGCGTTCCAAAGCGTTGCCGAAGAAGTAGCCCGGCAGATCTCAATCGAAGCGATGAAGCCGGAGCTGGTCATAATGTCGAGGGCATGATCGTATCTGAATTTTGAGATTTCATTTTGTCTCGTGCTGAAGCGGATATTCAATCTATACGCCACTTATCAAGAGGCCAAGGCACATGCCGCAGAGCAATCCGCGAGCGTGGTTGAAGGAGACAATCGGCCTTGGCTTGCTTTGTTCTGTATTGCTTTGACGGTGTTCTTCTGGATAGGAGCAGTTACAACATCCATGGGTCCCGTCGAGACGTTTCAGACTTTTGGATTCCCGGCAATACTCGCGATCCTTGTAGTTTCGTATTTCTCATTCTTTCTGGGTTCAAAGATCGTGTTCAAACCGACACAGGAAGAATTGACCGATGATACTAGTGTCCTCGCTATCTTTTCTGCATGTGACCGAAGGAGTACGCGTAGTTTGATCGCGATTGGGCTAGCATTTTTTCATACACTGATATTCGTGGGCTACCTGATAAGCAAAGATCAAAAATTGTTGGACTCATTGTGATCAAAAGCCTTTAGCATTGCGAGAGGCGGAACGTCGATGCGAGAGCAAATGTTGATTTTCTGCCAGCCTTTAGGGTAATATTTACATTAAGGTAAAGATTCGGTTTCGGCCGGGTCAAATTTTTGTCAGGAGCCATAATTATTATGTCAGCAGTTGCAGCACCTTCGGTTGAAATGGTCGTCACACCGAGCGCGATCGAGGAGATCAAAAAATTCTTTGCGGGCGAGGACGATTTGCCGGAAACGTCCGGGCTCCGCGTGCGGGTTGTTCCGGGCGGTTGTTCGGGGTTTCAGTACAGCCTTAACATCGAAGAAGAGTCGAAGCAGGGAGATTTTATCCTCGATAAAGGCGGCGTTACGCTGTTTGTCGATATGTTTTCGGCCCAGTACCTGAACGGTATCACCATCGATCATACGACGAACATGATGGGCTCTGGCTTTACTTTCGAGAATCCGAATGCAACCGGCGGCTGCGGCTGCGGCACTTCGTTCTCGGCTTAACAGATCAGTAAAAATAAGGTTTTAGCAAGGAATATTCGGCCGTTCGCGACCGGATATTTTCTTTTTGGAACACGGCTCCGATTGAACCTATCTTGAGTCATACGACAGGACAACTGATAGCTCGGTAGGCGGAAACGGCGGCGGGGTTTTCTTCGGAAAAAGAAGAAGACCCCGACCGAAATGAATAAATATTCATTTTCCGGCTTGCGGAGCGCCGCTTCGAAATGCTAGCCTTGTTCTTGGCTAACAGAGATCAACAACACCTTATCGGTTGATCTACCGTTTCAAACCCACAGGAAACTTTCTAGCCGAACTTAAACAACTAGGAAAAATTTACCGGCTTTGTTTTTGAGGAAGTGAAGTTAATTTCCGCAAACAGCCATTTGTTTTAACCGAAGGCGTCGATCGCCTTTGCGGCCTTTGCCTTTAATAGGTGCGGGTCACTGGAGGAAAAGTTTTGAAAAATTTGAAGAAGGCGTTTGCCGTATCGTTGATCGGGACCGGAATCGTATTTTATGCGTCCGATCAAGCGTACGGCCAGGACCGTCAAAGAGTTGTAAAGTCAGTATCAAGTCAACCCCTGAACCAGCCTGCATCGCCCTCTCAAACTTCGAAACCGCCCGTTGTTTCGACACTTTCCACCAGCCGTCCAATTCGGCC
>CADEEU010000389.1 GCA_902826385.1 uncultured Acidobacteriota bacterium
GGGCTCTTCGAACGAAAGCTCGGCGTTTGGTCCGGCCAAAAATCCCTGGGATATTACACGAGTTCCTGGGGGCAGTTCGGGCGGTTCGGCCGTTGCTGTTGCGTCCGGCGTAGTGAGAGCAGCACTTGGCTCCGAAACCGGCGGTTCGGTACGACAGCCGGCGTCTTTGTGCGGTATTTACGGCCTGAAACCGACGTACGGACGCATCTCGCGTTACGGCCTGGTTGCGTTTGCTTCGTCGCTCGACAACATCGCCATTTTCGGCCGCGAGGCTGAGGACATTGCCCGCGTTCTGGGCGTGATTGCCGGACGCGACCCGCGCGATTCTACATCGGCCGACGTTCCGGTACCAGATTACGCAAGCGGTTTAAGCAACGATATAAAAGACAAAAACAACGGCCTTCCGCGAGCCTTGTTTGGGGAAGGTCTCGACGACGAGGTACGAGAAAAGGTAGAAGCGGCAATAGAAAATTATCGCGAAATGGGAGCCGAGATCGTCGATGTCGAACTTCCCTACGCTAAATACGGAATCGCGGTTTACTACATCATCGCGACGGCCGAAGCATCGTCCAATCTCGCCCGCTACGACGGCGTTCGCTATGGCTTTCGGGCCGAGGACACTCACGCTTTGCGCAAAATGTACTTCAAGACCCGCGAAGAAGGTTTCGGGGCTGAAGTAAAACGCCGAATCATGCTCGGCACCTATGTTCTCTCCAGCGGCTACTACGACGCCTATTACGCCAAGGCGCAAAAAGTCCGGGCTCTGGTCAAGCGCGATTACCAAAGAGCGTTTATGAAATGCGATGCGATCCTGACGCCGACCTCGCCGTCAGTCGCTTTTAAGCTTGGCGAAAAATCTGACGATCCGCTGGCCATGTACCTGAACGATGTTTACACCGTTTCGGCCAATCTTGCAGGAATTCCGGGCATAAGCATTCCGTGCGGTCTTTCGGCCGACGGTTTGCCGATCGGCTTTCAGCTGGTCGGAAACTTCTGGTCGGAAGACACATTGCTAAACCTGGCGGCAAGCTACGGGACTCAATTCCCTTTCGATGCAAGACCTTCGGTGTTTGCTGATTGACGTTTTGTTTTCTTGTAACGGCGGCGCGTGTCGCTTAAGCGGCTCGACCGTGCAAAGACTGTGGGCTCTTTCATTTGGGGCTATTGAACAGGCAGGTGTGTGTATTCGAGGTCGCGGGAGATAACGCCGAGTTCGTTGTTCGGCAAAATATGGCTCCAGCGGCCTGGATCTTCGAGCAGGCGGGCGGCTTCTTTTTCAGGCAGCGGACGGGAGAAAAGATAACCTTGTCCGTATTCGCAGCCAAGCACTCTTAGCTGATGGAATTGGTGAATGCTTTCGATGCCTTCGGCGATAACGCTAAGCCTCAGGGCTTTTGCGAGAGCGATGACTGTGCGAACGATCTCGCCATTTTCCGACCCTTCTTCCATCGTACTGACGAATGATCGGTCGACCTTTAGTGTGTCGATCGGGAAACGGTGCAGATAACTAAGGTTCGAGTATCCGGTTCCGAAATCGTCGATGCTTATCTGTACCCCAAGCCGCTGAACCTTTTTCAGCACATCGATCACGGCTTCGGCGTTGCCCATGACGGCACTTTCTGTAATCTCAAGCTTTAGGCAGCCAGGATCGATGCCCGAATCATTGATAATGTCGCTTAATTGCTCGACCACATTCGGCTGGCTGAGATGGCTGGCGGATAAGTTCACGCTCATAACCAGCGATCTCGGCGCAAGCCTGGCCCGCTTCCAGCGCGTTAGCTGGTCGCAGGCAGTCTGCAAAACCTGTATCGTCATCGGTATCATCAAGCCGGTCGATTCAGCCGTATCGATGAACTCCCCGGGAGTGATCAGCCCGCGGCTGGGGTGATTCCACCGGATAAGAGCCTCAAACCCGAGAAGACTTGTATCAGCCAGGCTAACGATCGGCTGGTAGAACAACTCAAATTCCTTTCGTTCGACGGCAAGCCGCAGGTCAGTCTCCAGCTCAAGAAGCGAGACCGCTCTGGCGTGCATAATCTGATCAAATACGACGAAAGGCTTGCCCGTCTCCTTGGCGTTGTACATCGCGATATCGGCATCGCGCAAGATCTCTTCCGCGTGCCTGTACCTGTCGTCGCTTATCGCAATTCCGACGCTGGCCGCTGTAAAAACGTTGCGTCCGAGAAGGTCGTAAGGCTGAGCTACCTGCGAGTTTATCCAGCTCGCCACGGCGATGGCGTCACCTGGAGACCTAATACCCTTCATAACGACCGCGAACTCGTCGCCGCCAAAACGGCCTACGCTGCAGCCCTCGACACCCGAGGAACTTAGCCGTTGGGCAACGGTTTTTATCAATTCGTCGCCGATCGAGTAACCGAGGCTGTCATTTATTGTCTTAAACCGATTTAGGTCTAAAAATATTACTGCGAATTCCTCTTTCGATTCAAAACGCCTTTCCAGCAGGTTGTTGATCTCGTCTACAAAATAGTTGCGATTCGGTAGACCGGTAAGAGCGTCGTGATAAACCGTGTGGTGAAGTTTTTCGTGGCTTTCCCGAAGGGCCGTTGAGCTTAGCTCGAGTTGTTGGATGTAATGTTCGAGCTCCGAAATGTGCTTCTCTGCCTGTTCTGCACGATCTCGCTCGGCCTCTTCAGCCTTAGCGGAAGACTTTCTAACCGCGTCCGCATAGCGTACGTAAGTGAAATATACGATTGCGAAAAAGATCGCAACCGATGCGAACAGGAACAAATCTACCTGATGGAGCGCCTTGGTAAGCAATCCGCCTAGAAGGGCACCGCTCAAGTAAATTACCATGGCACTGAAACAGTATTCGTTCCAGACCTGTAGAACAGGCTGCCTGTTTCTGATCGAAATGTAGGTCGAGACCAAAACTGAGTTAGCGGCAAATTGAGATATGCCCATAACGGTTATGATCATCACGAGCTCGGTGACCGTTACCGCTGCAATCGAAACCTCTGGCCGCCCAAAAAATATCTGTATCGCGAGTGCTGAGACGGCTATCGAGATAGCAGAGATCGCCATATTCATTGCGATCGTCTTAGCGCGCATGTTGATACCTTTGCGACGTATCATCAGCGAGCTGAAGGCAGCCTCGCACGAACCGAGGATCACAGCGATTTCGCCGCCGAACGCCAACATCGCAAAGAAAACCATCGCGTCCGACGCAGTCAGGTAAACGTTTGCCCCCGGCAGATGAACT
>CADEEU010000390.1 GCA_902826385.1 uncultured Acidobacteriota bacterium
CGATTGTGCGCCGTGCATGCTTCGCGAGTGCCCGATCGACCATCGATGCATGACTCGGATAACCGTCGATAGCGTTTTTGCTGTTTGTCGCGATATGCTCTTTCCTGCAGAAGATGAAGACCGAAAACAACAAAATGCCGGCGGCGTTCATTGACCGCGACGGGACGCTGATCGAAGAGGTCAACTTTCTTTCGCGCGTAGAAGACCTGATACTTTTTTCTTACACATCAGAAGCCATCGATCTGCTGAAGGCGAACGGATTCAAGGTTATCGTCGTAACTAACCAATCCGGTATCGGCCGAGACATCTACGACGAAGCAGCGATGCAATCGATCCACGACGAAATGCAGCGACAGCTTGATAATTCAATCGACGCTTTCTATCATTGCCCGCACCTGCCGTGCGACGGGTGCGAGTGCCGCAAACCGAGTTTGGGAATGATCGATTCCGCAAAACGCGATTTTGAAATAGACATGTCACGCTCATGGATGATCGGTGATAAAAGGATCGATGCCGAGACGGGCTTTAATGCGGGAATCAGAACGGCAATGGTGCGGACCGGTTACGGCAGATCGCACGAAGCGGAATTGGAGCAACGCCCGGATGTGACGGCCGACGATCTTCTAGCTGCGGTTAGGGAAATCTTAAAGTTCTAAAATCGACTCGTCTCTATGGGTGGGTTTATTCAAAGGAAGGCTGACCGTAAAAGTCGCCCCTTTGTTCTCGCCGGAGCTTTCCGCCCTGACCGAACCGTGGTGCATTTCGACAAGATTCCGCACGATCGCAAGTCCCAGCCCCAAACCGCCGTTATTAGATTTATTAGTCACATCCTGACGAAATCTTTCAAAAACCATCGGCAGAAACTCCGGGCTTATTCCTTTACCTTCGTCACGAATCTTTGTGACTACTGCATCTGAAATCGTTTCAACGGACACATGAATGGTCGAATTGTCGTGGCTAAACTTTAACGCGTTGCCGAGCAGGTTTGTAAAGATCTGGACCAGTCTGTCGTGGTCACCGCTTACGATCGCGCTCGTTGACACGTTTTCGGTTAACTCGATCCGAACTTTCTTAGCATTTGCGGCCGGTCGGACCGTTTCTATAGCTTGTGAAACGACTTCCGCGGCGTCGATATCGACCATCTCAAGCTGCAGCTTTCCTGAGATAACCCTCGCTACATCAAGCAGGTCCTCGATCAGGCGATTCTGCGTTTCGGAATTTTTGATGATCGTCGTCAACGCTTTTTCAGACTGGTTCTCGTCCAGCGTTCCGCCCTTCATCAATCGCGCCCAGCCCAGGATGGAGTTGAGCGGCGTTCGCAGTTCGTGTGAAACGCTTGCCATGAACTCGTCACGCAGGCGGTTTGCGATCTCAGCCTCGCGTCGGGCTTCTTTTTCACTCGACAAAATAGATTCACGTTCATGGCCGATCTCGACCAGCCTTTCGTTCGCGTCCTTTAACTCGACGGTTCGTTGTTCGACGTTTCGCTCTAATCCCTCGTTGACCTCGAGAAGCTTGGTCTGAGCCGCCCTGCGTTTTCTGATCTCGGAAAGTACCGTTAAATTTGCAAGTCCAAGTGATATTATTCCGGCCAGACTGCTTACGATCAGGACCCAAACCGTAATTGTGAAACGGCGATCTCCTCGTTGGTCGCGGGCCTGCTGCGACTGTACCTGGATTGCCTTGACGCGCTCGCCCGACGCTCTGATCTGGTCAAGCATCGTCTTGCCTTCGGACCAGACGAGTTCGGTCCCCGCTACGTCAGGGCCGCCCATTTTCCTGACGTCTATCTTGCGCGCAACCTCGCCGTTGTATTCCTTTAATACCTGGTCGATGCGGTTAACTTCGGCAAGCTGGTCGGCATTGTCTGCTGTCAAGACCCGAAGACGGTCGATATTTTGTCGTATTTTCGGTTTGGCACGTTCGAATGGCGTCAGATAGCTTTCGTTGCTGATCAGCATGAAATTCGTCATCGACATCTGAATTTCAAATGCCAATCCAACGGTTTCATCGACGCGCGCAACCACTTCCTGCGAATGCCTCTGCCACGCGATGGCATCTTGAAGGGAAATTGTATTTTGATAAAAAAGGACGCCGACCGTCGTCAGCATGAGGAAGACGAAAAAAAGGATTATCGGAAGCTTTCTTTCAAAGGTAAGAGGCATCTCGAAACTGCTGAAATACGTTGCGGCCGGATTTTATCAGCCCACACGACCGAAGTCGTCATCCAGCCGTTCTATATCGTCCTCGCCAAAATAGCTGCCGGTCTGGGTTTCGATAAAAACGAGCATCTCTGAGCTGTGAGGATTTTCTACACGGTGGGCGGTTCCCGTTGCGATATCTACTGCCTCGCCGGTTCTGACTAGAATTTCCGAGCCATTTAATGTTACTTTAGCAGTGCCCTGAACGACAAACCAGTGTTCGGAACGTTTTTGGTGACGCTGGTAGCTGAGTCGTTTACCCGGCAGCACTTCAAGTCTTTTAACCTTAAAATATTCCGATTCGTCCAGGATGGTGAAACTGCCCCAGGGACGCTTCTCATGAAGCTCTTCACTTTTCTCTCGTTCACCCATCAATTTACCGGCCCAATATGTTTAGTCTAAACGAAAAGTACCGTGCAGCCAATCTTAGACAGATGCCGGTTCAGACGCTGATACTCGGCCGTCTGGTGGTGATCTTCCTGCTGCTCGTCATAACCTGGATCTGGCACAGCGGCCGCCTTAAACTTTCGTTCGACGATTTTCCGCAGAGCATATTTATCGGTTTTATAGTTTCGGTCGGCCTTACTATCGTATATTTCTTCCTTCTCCGACTTAGCTCTAACCTGTCATGGCAAGTGAGGCTGCAGTTCGGCCTGGACGCATTTTTAATAACCTGGCTTGTTTGGCGTACAGGCGATCTATCGTCGCCTTTTATCGTTCTCTACATTGTCCTCATCAGCGTTTCGAGTCTTTTCCTGAAACCGTTCGGGACGATTGTGATGGCGTTCGTGTGCATCGTCCTGTTCGCGGCGTTGAGCATTGTAACGAGTCTTGAGCTAATCGAATCGACAGGACAAATTCTTTCGCCGTCAAAGGTCGTGCAGGGAATTAGCTTCCATGTGGTCGCCTTTTTGGTTGTCGGATTGCTGGCTGCGCGACTTTCGGACCGGCACTCATCCGGCGAAGACCTGCAGGAGGCGACGAAGAAGCTTGCAAACCTACAGGCCC
>CADEEU010000391.1 GCA_902826385.1 uncultured Acidobacteriota bacterium
CGCGTCGCTCGGGATTAAGGTACTCGTCGTAGCATGCAACACCGCATCGGCACTGGCTTTGCCTAAAAGCAGGGAGAAGATCGGGCTGGACGTGGTCGGTGTGATAGGTCCCGGCGCACGAAAAGCGGTAGAAGTTACCGCAGGCCTGGCCGAACCCCAGATCGGTGTTATCGCGACCGAAGCGACGGTGAACAGCAATGCATATTACGAAGCGATAAAGCGTGCTTCGCTGGCGCCTAGCGTCGTTCAGGCCTCGTGTCCGCTTTTCGTTCCGCTCGCGGAAGAGAACTGGCTCCGCGAACCTGAAACGTTTGCGATAGCGGCGAAACATCTTATAAGCATCGTTAATTTCCAACCTGACGCACTTGTGCTTGGCTGTACGCATTACCCGATATTAAAGGACGTGATTCAGCAAACGGTTGGTGAAAATGTTAAACTCATCGATTCGGGCGAGGCGGCGGCTGATGAAGTTAAAGAACTGCTTCACGACCGCCAACTTGAAAGCGGCAAAACGATCGAAGGCCCGCGAACACTGTGCGACGACCTTGACCATTTTTATGTGACCGACGCGGCCGAACGATTCGCGCGTGTTGCCGAACGCTTCCTCGGTTCGCCGCCGTCGCGGCTAGAGGCGATCGAGTTGGCAGAAACACGACCCGAAGGGAGTGTGCCGATATGACACCGGCGAACGCAGTAACGCCCGACGATTTTTATGAGCTACGAAAGACTTGACGGTCGAGCGTTCGACCAGTTGAGAAACACAAAGATTACGCCTAACATTTCGCCTTATGCCGAAGGGTCGGCATTGATCGAGGTTGGCGGGACAAAAGTTATCTGCACCGCCTCTGTCGAAGATCGCGTGCCGATGTTTTTGCGCAACAAAGGCTTGGGCTGGGTGACGGCGGAATACGCCATGCTGCCGCGTGCCACAAGCACACGGACGCAGCGTGAAACGCAGCGGCCCGCCGGTCGTACGCAGGAAATTCAGCGGCTGATCGGCCGAAGCTTGCGTGCGGTCGTCGACACGAAACTGCTCGGCGAGCGGCAGATATTTCTCGATTGCGACGTTATTCAGGCAGACGGCGGAACGCGCTGCGCCTCGATCACCGGTGCCTACGTCGCACTCGCATTGGCGTGTCGAAAGCTGATCAAACAAGCAACGATAAAGACCAACCCGATCTTGAGCGAGGTCGCCGCCGTCAGCGTCGGCATCGTCGAAGGCACACCGGTCCTCGATCTCGCCTACGCCGAAGATTCGACAGCCGATGTCGATATGAACATCGTCTGCACCGGTGCCGGCAAGTTCATCGAGCTGCAGGGAACCGCCGAACGCGAGCCGTTTTCGCGAACGCAGATGGACGAAATGCTCGTGCTGGCCGAGACCGGAATCAACAAGCTGTTTGAGATCCAGCGGAATGCCCTAAACATTTAGCTCCTGCGAGATTGTGATAAATTAAATCCGATGGGATTGGCTCAGAAAAAACCCAGTTTTGTAACTCCGCAGGAATATCTCACGCTTGAGCGAGAAGCCGAGTTTCGTCACGAATATTTAAACGGCGAGATTTTTGAGATGGCGGGCGGTACAAAAAGACACAGCCTTATATCGACAAACCTCGCCCGGCTGATCGGTAATCAAATTTTGGACCGCAACTGTAATGTGTTCGACAGCGATATGCGGATCAAAATTCCGAACGAGACCTACACGTACGCGGACATCGTCGCCCTGTGCGGAGAGGAACATTTTGAGGATGAGGCTGAAGACACGCTTTTAAATCCTTCTGTGATATTTTTAGTCCTGTCGAAATCGACCGAGGCCTACGATCGGGGAGCAAAATTTGAGCAGTACCAAACCATCGAAAGTCTTCAGGAATATGTTTTGATCACTCAGGGGCCTTTTCGCGTCGAGCAGCGTCAGGATGTTAATTCCTGGACCTGTTTTGAGTTCCGCAAGCCAGAGGATCTAGTACGGCTGAATTCGATCGATTGCGAACTCGGTTTAAAAGACATCTACCACAAAGTCGAACAAAAATTTCCAAAGGAACTCGGATAGGGTTTGTCATCTCCGGCTCAATATCTGCCCTGGAACACTACCAGAAACTTTTTCATCGCCCCACACCTTCACTCCATTTACGAAAACCCACCTTACGCCAGTCGAGAATTTTTGCGGTTCTGCGAACGTAGCGTTGTCGTTGACGGTTTTCGGATCGAAAAGAATAACGTCGGCCTTCATCCCTTTTTTGATCAAACCCCGATCTTTTAATCCCAAACGTGCGGCGGGCATTGCGGACATTTTGCGGACGGCTTCTTCTAGACTGAACCACTTGTTCTCACGCACAAACTTTCCCAGCACTCTCGTAAAAGTGCCGGTGCCGCGCGGGTGTCGGCTACCGATGCCGCCGTCACTCGACGCCATGACCCACGGCTGTGCGTAGAATGCTTTCACATCGTCCTCGTTCATCGAATTGCAAACTACGCTGGCACCGCCGTTTTTAACGATCTCAACATAAAGGTCGATGGGCGAAATGTTCCTGGACGCGGCGATGTCGGCCATTGTTCTCATCTCGTACGACCGGTTTGCCGCATGGCTGGTTATCAGCACTTTATCCGCTCCGCCGACATTGCTCAATCCCTTTTCGATCTCGTCACGGTCTTCGTGTTTTCGGCTAGGTACAAGCACCGTTATTGTCGAGGCCCACGCTGTGTATGGATAAGCATCCGCTGTAATATCAAGACCGGCATTCCTCGTTTCCTCTATCAACGCAATAGCATTCGACGATTTTCCCCACACATTGCGATTGCCCATTTTTATGTGCGATATCTGGACCGGCAATTTTGCTTCGCGGCCGATGCGGATCGCTTCGTGCAGTGCATCGAGCATTCCTTCTTCTTCATCGCGCATGTGAGTCATATAGATGCCGCCGTGTTTTGCGGCGATCTTTGCCAACGCGATCAACTCCTCGGTCGAGGCCGAAAATCCAACATCATATTCCAACCCCGACGACAGCCCGAACGCGCCTTCTTTCATGCTCTGCTCAAGAAGCTTCTCCATCTTTGCGATCTCGGCGTCGGTCGCTTTGCGAACGTAATCGTCTTTCATCACCTGCTCGCGCAAGGGGGCATGACCGATAAAGGCACCGACATTAACGGCCGCTTTGCCGTCGACCTCTGCAAAATAATCCTTGAGC
>CADEEU010000392.1 GCA_902826385.1 uncultured Acidobacteriota bacterium
GACAGGCGAGGTAAAGCTCGCACTCGAGATCTATGAAAACGGAAAAGTTGTATCGGTTACTCGATTGACCGTGCTGGCAAACGGGCTGACCGAACGTGCGATCGAAGCGGCGCGGCAATCGACATTCCGTCCCGCGGCGCGTAACGGTAAACCGGCTCGTGGAATCGGAACGATCACTTACAACTTCAAGATGAATTTGGTTGATGTCGCGACGACTTTGACAAATGCCGATGCTTTGCGTGAAAGAATGGATTGCGACGGGGCGATAGCTGAATATACCCGCGTTATCGACCTCGACCGAAATAACGCCCGGGCCCGAATCGGCCGCGGACTTTGTTACGGTTTCAAAAAGAGCTACCAACTTGCCGAAGATGATCTGGCCGCCGCAACCCTTTACGACAAGCAGAATTCGGAAGCTTTCTATTATTTGGCGATTAGCCAGGACTTCGCCGGCCAGCCGGTCAAAGCTGCCGAAAATTACCAAAAAGCTCTATCGCTCAGGCCGCAGTTCAGTAGGCAGAATACCTTTAACTGTTTGTATATCGACCGCGGACAGATGACGACGGAACAAGCAAGGTCGGCCGCAGATGGAATTATCAAAGCTTGTAATCAGGCACTGCGCGACGCTTCGGGGCAGTTAGCCAGTTTGATTTACTACAAGCGCGGCATCGGATATCGACTAAAGGCCGACTTTGACAAGGCGATTTCCGACTTTCAGGACGCCCGGCGATCGAATCCACAGTTCACTGCGGTTAACATGCAGCTGCAGATCGCGTTCAACGGACGTGGGCTTGAGTCTTACAACAAAAAAGATTACAGAAAAGCATTCGACGACATTTCAGAAGCCATTCGGGCCGACCCGCAGAGCCCGACACCATACATAAACCGTTGTGTAATCTACCTTTATGCGTGGAAGCAGTACACGGAAGCGATAACCGACTGTTCTTCGGCCATCAGGCTGGCGACAAAATCTTCGATGGCCTACACTCATCGCGGGTATGCTTATGAGCTGTCCAACAGCCGCAACGAAGCTATAACTGATTACAAAAAAGCACTTGAACTTGACCCGCAAAATCAAACTGCTCGCAACTACCTAAATCGACTGCAGCCCGAACGGCCCAGCATGAGGAACTAAAACAAGGCTTGCCAACCTTATCGGGCGAAACATACACTAACAAGTTCGCGCTATGTACGAATTTGCGGTAACACCAGCGGTAACACAACTAAGACGGCCCGGCGTAATCATCACAGAAGTGACACCCGGCGGGCTGGCGGAAGAGCTCGAGCTGCGTCCCGATGACCGGATCATTAAGGTGAACGGCAGAACTGTACGGGATTACCTCGATTTCCGCTTTCAAACCGCCGGTGAGACCGAGCTAACGTTTCGCGTCAAAAAGCCGGACGGAGAGACGGTCGACATCGAGTTCGACCGCGAGGAAGGCGAAGATTTTGGTTTGAATTTCGAGCAGATCGTCCCGAGGCAATGTGCCAACGAGTGCATCTTTTGTTTTTGCAAGGGCAATCCGACGGACGCGCGTCCGTCGCTGTTCGTGCGGGACGAGGATATACGGCTTTCCTTTCTTTACGGCAATTACACGACGCTTTCCTCGATCACCGACGACGAAATGAAGCGGATCGTCGAACAGCGATTGTCGCCGCAATATGTTTCGGTCCATGCGACGGATTTAAAGACGCGGGCCTACTTACTCGGCGTCAGCGAAGTGCGGGCCGACATTTCCGGCAAGCTGAAAACGCTGCTGGATAACGATATCGAGCTACACGCCCAGGTCGTCTTGTGTCCAGGCATCAATGACGGGGTCCAGTTGGAAAAAACGCTCCGCGACCTAGCCGGGCACTATCCAAAAGTGGTTTCGACTGCTGTTGTGCCCGTTGCTTTGACACGGTACAACACCGATGAAAGGCTCACGCGTGTCACGCCCGAATTCTGCCAGCGCACAATAAAGCAGGTCGAAAAGCTGCAGAAAGAGTTTCGCAAAACGCTCGGCGTCACGTTCGCATTCCTGGGTGATGAGATATACCTAAAGGCCGGTATGGACGTCCCGAGCCGTCGTCATTACGGAAACTATCCGCAGATCGAGGATGGCGTCGGGATGGTGCGGACGTTTTTGAACGGATTCGAAAAGTTACTGGCCGGCCGCAAAACCGAATCGAAGCGTGTGGAAGCGGTGCAGCTTGCACGACAATTTTTCAAGAACGTTCGGACGCATCCCGACGCAAGAGTTCCTGAATTGAAGCAGGCTGCATCACCCGCAAAACGTTCGAGGCTGCGCGGCACGATAATGACCGGCGAGATGTTTGCGCCGATACTCGGCGAGCAGATCGGAAAATATAATCGAGCTACCGGATCGAAGCTAAAAGTTCTGGCCGTGCCAAACACCTATTTTGGCGGAGATGTGGCCGTAGCCGGCCTATTGACCGGCCAGGATTATTTGAGGGTAAAAGACGAGATAGACGGAGATTTTGTGGTCATCCCGAAGCATACGATCAAGTCGGACGAACCAATCCTGCTCGACGGGATGACTTTTGAAGAACTGCGTTCGCAAATGCCCGTGCCGATTTATGATCTCGACACACCGGGGCTGATGGAATTTTTAGGATAGCCAGCGGAGCGAAAGCTTCTCTGCTTCCGCTCCGGTCACTCGCTGCGGCATCAGCTTCGTTTGAAGTTATAGACGATCATGCCCGTAACCTTTACGGGTATTTTTGAAAGTGTCGTTGGTGAGAATCGAGCACTCCACGCGGCCCTTTCAGCCTCCCGTTTCAGAAGTGGGTGGCCGCTAATCGCCTTGGCCGAAACAACCTTACCGTCCTCGTCGATCGTCACCTGAACTTTCACTTCACCCGGCGCATTGACCGCTACGGCCGCCGACGGGTAAGGCGGTTTCGGCAGGCTTGTTGCTTTGCCGTTCACAACGCCTAGTGACACAGGTCCTGCGGGCGGTTTTGGCATGACCGGCGGAGGAACGGGAATCTTAGGAGCCACTGCCGCAACAGGTTCACTAGTGTCCGCCGAACTGGCACCGACGATTCCGCTATTACTACCGCGGTCCGTACCGGTCGGAGAACCTTTCGCTATTGTTTCCGTCGCGTAAGGGTCAATATCGAAAGGACCGGTAGGACGTACGAGCGATGTAGGTTTATTTGCGGAAAGAAC
>CADEEU010000393.1 GCA_902826385.1 uncultured Acidobacteriota bacterium
ATTATTCCGAGAACGATCAACGCGATCAGCGAACCCGTTTTCGCAAACGTAAAAACGTTCTGGATCAACTTGCCGAGATTCAAGCCCCGACTGTTGATCGCCGTAAGGAGCACGATCATCACGATCCCAAGCAGTTGGGCCGTCGAAAGCGAGAATGCGTAGCTCGAAGAGCCGAGCCGGACCGGTTCGATGATGTAATTCGATTCGGAGATCTGCGGTATCAGAATTCCGGTAAACCGGCTGAACGCGACCGCCACCGCCGCGATCGTCGCCGTGCCGATCACGAGAAAGTGCGTCCAGCCATAAAGGAAGCCCCAAAGCGAGCCGTACGCTTCCTTAAGATAAACGTACATCCCGCCGGCTTTCGGCATCATCGCGGCAAGCTCGCCGTAAGAAAGCGCGGCCCCGACGGTGAGCAATCCCGTTATCAGCCAAACAATCAGCAGCCATCCGGGCGAGCCGACCTGTCGCGCAATGTCCGCCGAAACGATAAAGATGCCCGAGCCGATCATCGAACCCGCGACGATCATCGTCGAGTCCAACAGGCCCAGGCCCCGAATAAATCCTTCTTTTGTTTCCTGCTCAATTGCCGCAACTTCGGTTGCCATAGTTTTCCCGTTCAGCCGAAAGAATTGAGATTTTCTTGATTTACCAACGTGCGTCTGGAGAGCGTAAACCTTTAATTCTGAGACGTTGGCGAGATTTTTGTAAGGCTATTATACTTTTATTACAAAAACTGTCGAGTGTTAAATTAGCATTTCCGTAATACCGCTTTTTCGGCCAGGAGATCGAATGACAAAACCGCAGCCGCACTTCGGCGATATGCCGCCGGAGGAATTTCGCCGTCACGGATACGCGATAGTCGATTGGATTGCAGACTATTTCGAACGCATCGAAGAGTTTCCCGTTTTATCTCAAATCGAGCCCGACTCGCTTAGAAACAATCTGCCGCGCGTCGCCCCCGAACAGGGCGAAGATTTTGGCGAGGTTCTAAAAGACATGGACCGGCTGATCCTGCCCGCGGTCACGCACTGGAACCACCCGAACTTTCACGGCCTTTTTTCCACCTCGACCTCGTCCGTCGGCGTCTTCGGCGAAATGTTTACCGCCGCTTTCGACATGAAAGCGATGCTTTGGCGAACGTCGCCCGCCTCGACCGAACTGGAAGATGTCGTGCTCGACTGGCTGAGGCAAATGATGTCGCTGCCCGATCATTTCGAAGGCATTATCTACGACACCGCTTCGGTTTCGACCATGCACGCCATTGCCGCCGCTCGTGAGCGGGCAAATTTAAACATCCGCGAACAGGGAATGAGCGGCCGTGACGACCTGCCGCTGCTGCGTGTTTACTGCTCGGAGCACGTTCACTCTTCTATCGACAAGGCGTGCATCACGCTTGGCCTCGGCACGGGGTCTTTGCGAAAAATAGCCTGCAATGAACGATTCGAGATGATTCCCGAAGAACTGGCCGACGCGATCGAGGAAGACGTTGAGGCGGGCTTTCATCCGATCTGCGTTATCCCGACGATCGGCACAACATCGACATCCAGCGTCGATCCGGTCGATGCCGTCGCGGATATCTGCGAAAAATACGGCATATGGCTGCACGTCGATGCGGCCTACGCCGGTTCAGCCGCGATCGTGCCGGAACTGCAGCACTATTTCAAAGGCTGCGAGCGGGCCGATTCCATCGTGACAAATCCGCACAAATGGCTCTTCACGCCGTTCGATCTGTCGGTTCTGTACTGCCGTGACCTCAGCGTGATGAAACAAGCCTTCTCGCTCGTCGCCGAGTATTTGAAAACGAGCGACGAAAACACGGTAAAGAACGGAATGGACTACGGCATCCAGCTCGGCCGTCGTTTCCGGGCGTTGAAGCTCTGGTTTGTAATCCGCTACTTCGGCCGCGACGGCCTAACGGCCCGCATCCGCGAACACTGCCGCCTCGCCCAACTGTTCGCGTCCTGGGTGGAAGACTCACCGGATTTCGAACTAATGGCTCCGGTCCCTTTCGCACTTGTTTGCTTTCGAGCAAATCCGCGTGTCGATGACTCGCATGTCAGCAGCCCGCCCGTGAGTAAGGGCCGCCTCAGCGATGAAGAAGTCGATACACTGAACGAACGGACAATGAACGAGATCAATGCGTCCGGCGAGGCTTACCTTTCACACACAAAGCTGAACGGAAAGTTTACGCTAAGACTGTCGGTCGGAAGTATTCGGGTTGAGCAGCGGCATCTTGAAAAAGTATGGAAACTGCTCAACGAGTCAGTAGCCCGCACGTAAGTAAGGGCCAATTTAGCGGTCTACAACTCAATCAAACGTCGGCAAGTCACCGCCTTGACTGTTGACCACGTAGTCAACAGCTTTCTCTATATGTTCTTCCGTCCATAAATATCGAGTACTGCCGTGTCTAGACCAAGGCTTTGTTTCCTTATCAATGAGATTCGCCTCTCTGAGCGCCCGTGTTGAATACGCCTTGAAACTATCCATCATCCGCTCAACTTTGCCGCAATTATTTACCACCACATGTGCATGATTTGTGCGAACATTCAGTGCAAACAATGTGTAGCCTCTTACTGTACACACTTCGCAAATGGCCTTTTCGACGATCTGCCGTTCACGAACGCCGAGATTGAATGGCGATCCGATAAGCTTATCGCCGTCTATTCTTCTGAGAGTTTCGTTTGGTTTTATTCTTGGCTCGCCAAAGACATTGCTGGATCGTCTACCGACCGAACCGCGCTCGTCGCCGTGTAACCAGGTTCCGTAGCACCTGAACGTAATAAGATACGCGAGAGCGACGGATCGATCTTGAAACTCTATATAGTCGCGTTTCATATGCTCACCAGGCCCTTACTCACGTGCGGGCTACTGACGCGTCCTTTACTTCCTCCCATATCTTATGCCCGTGTGTTTCCCTTAAAAATATGGCGCCGACGATAAACGTAAGGCCCGCTATCGCCATCGGATAATACAGTCCAGCATAGATATTTCCTGTTTGGGCGATCAGCGACACACCGATCAGCGGCAGCAGGCCGCCGAAGACGCCGTTGCCGATGTGGTATGGCAGGGACAAGGCGGTATATCTGATCTTCGCGGGGAATGCTTCGACCAGATAAGCGGCGATCGGGCCGTAGACCATCGTGACCCAGAAGACCTGAATAAAGATGA
>CADEEU010000394.1 GCA_902826385.1 uncultured Acidobacteriota bacterium
GCGAAAGCTGAACCTGGGGAACCGCGATAACACGTAATCCTAAGCCCGCGTAGCGCGTGACAGGGGTGTGCTGAAATTTCTGTCGCCCACTCGCGTGGGCTTGGGTCATTTTTTCGCGGCCTTGAACCCAGGTTCCGCTCCGCTTCACCTGGGGCTACATTCTGTCGCTGCTCCGCAGCTTAGGACATTTGGCACAACTCGTTAGCAAGGCGTAAGTGCTCAACTAGCTCTGGCGTCCCTTTCCGACGGAGACGTCATTAACCAGACGCAATCTGCAACCGAACCAATGAACGTTAAACCGGTCAAGTTGGACGGAAAATATGTGACGTTGGAGCCGATGAGCCTTGAGCACGTCGATGAACTCGCGTCCGTCGGTCTTGATCCGAGTTTGTGGGAGTTTACGGTTGACCGCATCTCGACGCGTGAGGGAATGCAGGCATTTGTAGAACGGGCACTCAGCGACAAGCTAAGCGGTTCGGCCTTGCCGTTTGTTACGAAAATATCCGATTCCGACAAAATTGTAGGTTCTACGCGATTTGGTAATATCGACGCGGCGAACAGGAAAGTCGAGATCGGCTGGACGTGGGTCGCGGCCGGGTCTCAAAGAAGTTTTGTAAACACCGAGGCCAAGCTTCTGATGCTTACGCACGCATTTGAGGTGTGGCAATGCATTCGCGTCGAGTTCAAGACGGACGCGACGAATCTGCGGTCGCGTGCGGCGATCCTGAGGTTAGGTGCGAAAGAAGAGGGAATTCTGCGGAATCATATGATCACCGACAGCGGGCGTTTTCGGGATTCGGTTTATTTTAGTATCCTCGACACAGAGTGGCCGGACGTGAAACGGCGACTCACGGAAAAACTGGAAGAGCACCGATGAGGCGTTACATTCTTCTTATTTCAGCACTTTTTATTACGGCTTCCTGCGGCGAGGCCGAGGGGCCTGTAGCCAAGAACAAAAACGCTGCCGTGACGGCTAACAATACCAATGTCGCTGCGACGGCCGCTAATCAGGTCGCCGCAAACACGAATTCCCCAATATCGAACACGAATGGACAGCCGGCAAATTCGTCAAATGTCGGCCCGAATCCGCTTACCGCATCGAGAAACAAAAAGATTGAAGCAATGCGGCAGGCGGCGTCCGATCCGAACGCTCCGCGACCGGACACAGAAACGATCCTCAGCCAGTCCACGCGGCCCGCGCCCGAAAACTCGCAGTTCGCGGTCGCCCTTACCGACATTCTGGTCGAACGCAGGACGTTTTTGAAAAATCCGATGCTTGCCAAAGTTGAAAAGACGACACGCGGGCCGGAAAAATCCATCAAGGTTTTTCTCACTGACGGCCGCACGATAGACCTGCCCGGCGATGCCATACAATCGCTTTCAACCGCCTCAAGCGCGTCGATATTAAAAGCGGCGGGCGTGCAAGCCGCTAATCCTCGACCGGCGGAGAAGCCGAGCGCTCCAACAAAAAACTAGTTTTACAATTCCTGGCTCAGCGAACTCCGCGTCTTGCTCTGTGTTCTCCGCGTTGAAATTTTTATTGAGATTTATTAAACGCTGAGGACGCAGAGCAAGACGCGGAGAGCGGAGAGAAGATTCGGGGCGAACGGAACCCGCTGCCGATAAACGGTTTTTTTCGAATTTCGCGGGTTCGATAGTGTATAATTCTTACGGTATGGAACGGCTTACCGTAATTTGCCCATGCTGTGATTCGACGCTGACGATAGACAGCTTGACGGGCGCGATCATTTCCCACGCAGAAAAGAAAAAACCGCTTGGTTCGTTCGAAGACCTGAAAGGCGAGTTGGGAAAGCAAAAAGAGGTTCGCGACGCCCTTTTTACTCAGGAAATGTCGTCGCTGAAAGACCGCGAACGCCTGTTGGAAGAAAAATTCCAGGAAGCCATGAAACGGGCCGATGTCGATAAGGACAAGCCGTTTCGGAACCCGCTGGACATGGATTAACATTTCTTACCCGCCGCAAATTTCCTTATTCACATGACCGCTCCGAAAATGAACCCTGAAAATACTGCGCGGCCCGCGGATCGTCTTATCGTCGCTCTTGATGTCGATAGCGTCGAGAAGTCGAATTCGATCGTCGCGGAGCTGGACGGCATGGTGACGATGTTCAAGGTCGGCTTGCAGCTTTACACATTGGCCGGGCCGCGATTTGTGGAAAAACTTGCCGCGTCCGGTAAAAAGATATTTCTTGACCTGAAATTTCACGACATTCCAAACACGGTCGCAAAAGCCGGTATCGAAGCGGCGCGTTTAGGCGTCTGGATGTTTAATGTGCACGCTTCGGGCGGGAGCGAGATGATGCAGAGAACACGTGACGAAGTCTCCGATTTTTGCATCAAAACCGATGTTGCCCGGCCGCTGATCACGGCCGTGACCGTGCTCACCAGCTCCGGCCCGGCGGTTTTGAGCGAAATCGGCGTTTCGGCAAATGTCGAAGGTCAGGTTGAAAAACTGGCGCAATTGGCGTCCGAATCCGGTATGGACGGCGTGGTTGCTTCGGCAAAGGAGATCGGGGCGATACGTCGGTCAGTAGCGGCGCCGAGCTTTTTGATCGTTACCCCGGGCATCAGGCCGGAAAATGCAACATATGACGATCAAAAGCGTGTAACGACACCGGGAACGGCGATCTCAAAGGGTGCAGACCATCTTGTCGTCGGCAGGCCGATCACAGCGGCGTCGAATCCGCGCGACGCCGCCGAAAATATACTGAACGAAATTGCGAAGGCATTGTAAGTCCTTCATTCTTTTATGTCCGATAAATCAAAATTGATCGGTTACAAAACTACGGCGCTGCCCGTGCTGCGTCGGTCCGGCTTTGGCCTGTTGCTTCTCGCCGTTTGGTTCGGTCTTTTCACTGATGCTTTCGCCGTCCAGGACAGCGAATTCGGGCCGTTCAAGATTGGCGAGCGGCTGACCTATTCGGTTGATTTTGAGAAATTTTCGGACGTTGCGTATGCCGAGCTTTATACCGTTTCGCGCGGACGGATAGGCGATGTCGAAGCCGTCGAGCTTCGCGGACGGGTTAAGACCCTGGATTTCGTGAGTGCCGCTTTTTATCTCGTTGACGAATCGCGAAATATTTTTGCGTCGCGAGACTGCTTGCGGCTTTATATAAGGAAGACTGGAAAGCTTGGCAGATGCCCA
>CADEEU010000395.1 GCA_902826385.1 uncultured Acidobacteriota bacterium
GTCCGGGACTGAAATTATCAAACAACTTGGCGAAGAGCACGTCCGCACCGGCAAGCCGATTGTCTATACATCGGCCGATTCCGTATTTCAGATCGCCGCTCACGAAGTGGTCGTGCCGATAGATCGCCTTTACGAAATGTGCGAAACGGCCCGCCGCCTTCTGGATGGCGAAGATAGAGTTGGCCGCGTAATCGCTCGCCCGTTTTTGGGCACGAACGCCGACGATTTCAAGCGCACCGAAAATCGCCATGACTACGCCGTGCCTCCGCCGAGCGATAATTTGCTTCCGCTGCTAAAGGAAAACGGGCTCGATGTGGTTTGCATCGGCAAGATTGCGTCGATCTACGATTCGGTCGGCGTGACACAGGACTTGACTGCGAAGAACAACGACCAAACCATCGACCAAACCATCAACGCGCTGAATGCCGAATCCCGCGGCTTGATCTTCAGCAACCTCGTCGATTTCGACATGCTCTACGGTCACCGCCGCGACACCGAAGGCTATGCAAAAGCTCTAGAACACTTCGACACGCGCCTGCCTGAAATCTTTGACGCAATGCGCGATGACGACCTTCTCATCCTAACCGCCGACCACGGCAACGACCCGACAAAAGAAGGAAGCGACCACACCCGCGAATACGCTCCGTTGATTGTTTATGGAAAGTCGGCCAAGGCAGGAGTGAATCTCGGCACTCGCGGTTCACTGGCGGATATCGGGCAGACGGTCGCCGAGAATTTCGACTTGAAGATCAAAGACGGGGTGAGTTTTTTGTGATTTAAAGGAAAATTTGCGTTCGCATCTCGCGAATAGAAAAATGTTAAAATTTGCAGATTGAGGTAATAATTATGATTTCCGCGGAAACGATTCACACTAAAATCCAAATGTTGCCGCCCGCATCACAAAAGGAAGTACTTGATTTTGTTGATGATCTGCTCGAAAGGTCATGCAAAGAGCCACAAAAGGGAAAGGCCTCGGCGTGGGAAGATTGGGCGAAAAGTCATTCAGAAAATGTTGTAATAATTGACGACAGCCGCGAAGCCATTTACGAGGACGAGTAAACTGTGGAAGATATTCAAGCCGACACCAACATTCTTCTGCGAAGTGCCGAACCTGCTCACCCTACTCACCAACAAGCCGTTAATGCCGTCAAAACTTTGTTAGCAAACGGCGATAGAGTTTGTTTGATTCCGCAAAATTTGATTGAGTTCTGGAATGTTTCCACTCGGCCCATTGATAAAAACGGATTTGGTTGGTCGCCTGCGAAAACCGATGTTGAAATCTCTCGCCTGGAATCTTTGCTGACCGTTTTGCCCGACAGCCAAGCGATTTATCGTGAATGGCGAAAAGTGGTTTTAGGTAATTCTGTGCTTGGCAAACAAGTCCACGACGCCCGAATTGTTGCCGCGATGAATGTGCATCAAATCACAAAATTGCTCACTTTTAACACCAAAGACTTTAAGCGATTCGGGCATATTACATTGATCGACCCGAATACAATTTAATGACGGAAAGCCAAATCTTCCGAGAGCACCTGAAAAGAAAATTTAGCCCGCGAATCCGCGAACAACCGCGAATAGAATTTGATTAACGCTTTAGAATTTGAGATATGGTCAAACGGGATAATCGAATATCAAGCCTTCTATTGGTGAAGGCTACGAGCCATTTGGCCTTTTTGTAGAAATACAATTCAAAAATAGCCGAAGAAACAATTATTTCGCGAAGATTTTCAAAGTTATTACCGTCAATCTCCCAATATCCATTTCCTTTGTCTTTCCAGTTCGTATGTTTTGAATACGGAGTCGACATTGCGACCAAGCAGACATCGGAAGAAATAGGAAATATTAGCCAAGTCCCTAAATTAAGGAAATTGTTATACAAAACAGGTCTGTCGCCAGTTATAAACTTACATCGGCTTGGGGCAATAAAAAAATACCAATTCAATCCACAAACATACCCGGCATATTTTTCAGCAATTTCTATTTTTCTCTTTATCTCTCGCTCTCCTTTAGCTTCTTTTTCTTGCTCTTTGACGAAAATCTCCATTCGATCTTTTATCTCATGGTCAGCTAATTTTCGCTTTTCTAATTCGTTGCGTTTCTCTGGACGCAGTGCCACTTCAGCTTGGGAAAATACTCGCTGTCCCTGTTTTCCGCGAAGAATCATTGATGTTATGTAGCGAGAGAATTTTTCTTTATCTTCGTACTCAATTGCTTGAAAGCTACGGATTTTTTCTAAAACTGAATCATTAGGTTTTTCAAAATTCTGTTCTAAAATATCTTCGTATTTCTGATAGTTCTTTGAACCGTCGATTTCTTCAAAAGCATAAAAATCTTTTCTAGAAGCAACTTTGGTTGTTGTTCTTAATCTTGGATTTTCCAGCTTTTGATTTTTGCCATCAAAAAAAGGTTTTCCTTTTTCATAGACCCAAACTTTAGGATTAGCTTCGTGTAAATCTGGGCTAAAACCTTTCAAATATAACTTGGGAATAACGTGATGATTTCTTTTCTCACTCATTACTTGAAAACTGTACAGACTTTTCTTCACATAAACATCTCTTCCGTCGATCTCAAAAGATCCATTCAACCAAAAACGGTCTTCCCATTCATTCGGCTCCTGAAGCAGGACTAGTTATTGCCCGCAGTTCTTTTGACCGAATTGGTCAGAGAATAGATAATGTGTTCATTCTATTTATGTCTAAACTAAAGCCCAGATACGTTTTCGCGTGTTTCATCGCGATGGTCGCGTTGTGTGCCGCGTTTGCCCAACCTATCAACGAAAATCGAGCGACGTATAGCGAGCCGCCTTCGCGGCTTCGGGGGGTGATCGAGCGGTTTGCGCAGGATGTCGGGGCGTTTAATCGGCTTTATACGGCGCAGACTTCGGTGAATCGGGTGGAGAGGTTTCGGTTGTTATATGGCGAATACGTGTCGGGCCTGGAGAAGTTGAATTTCGATTCGCTGAATCATGACGAGCAGGTTGATTATATTCTGTTCGCGAATCATCTGCGGCGGGAGACGCGGGAACTTGATCGGGAGAAGGCGCAGTTTGAGGAGATGTCGTCTTTGCTGCCGTTTGCTCAGACGATCAGCGATCGTGAGTGCCAGCGTCTTCGGTTTGAGTCTCTCGATCCGTACAAGACGTCGTCGTTGCTTTAAGCTTT
>CADEEU010000396.1 GCA_902826385.1 uncultured Acidobacteriota bacterium
GATCGTTGTTCTTGATGTAGAAGGGAAGGTGTTATAGCTTCCGGCGTCGTTGTAGTGCGACGGAAAAAAGCCGAAAGGATGAAAATCCTTCCGGCCTTTTTATTTAATATCGATCCTCTATGACCTTCTTGACACCGATTTTCTTTGTCGCCAACGGCGACAAAGAAAAAGCAGCAAAACTTGCGGTTTGCTGCTTTCGGAAATGTGGTCGGGGCGAGAGGATTTGAACCTCCGACCTCACCGTCCCGAACGGTGCGCTCTACCAGGCTGAGCCACGCCCCGACATCAAGATTCTGAGTGTAAGTTACCGCCCAACTTAAGTCAAACTGCTTCGTTAGGCGTTTCTGCCGTTTCGGCTGCCGCTTCGAGCTTTGCGGCCCTGCGGGCCTTAATAAACTCGATAATGATCGGAAGGACCGACAGGAACACTACCACGATGACGACCTTGTCTATGTGGTCCTCAAGCAGAAAACCTTCAATACCGAAGACATTCCGCATAAATTGTTCGACCAGCCCGCCGAGGAAATATCCTGCAAGCAGCATGCTAACGATCCAGAACAACCCGCCAAAGACGTTGTAGAAAATAAATGTTCGATACGTCATCTCAGCCGCACCGGCGACGAGAGGGGCAAACGTGCGGACTATGGGAACAAAACGCGCGATAACAATTGTCTTTCCGCCATGTTTTTCGTAAAAAGCATGTGCCTTTGCTATATGCTTCGGATTGAAAAATCGCGACTTCGGTCTGGTAAATAACGTCCGGCCCATTTTCCTGCCGGTCAAATATCCGACCGTGTCTCCGATCACTGCCGCGACAAACAAGGTGATCATCAACACCATGAGATTCAATTTGCCCGCCGCCGCGAAAAGTCCCGCAACAACCAACAGCGAATCGCCCGGCAAAAAGAACCCAACCGCCAAACCCGTCTCGGCGAAGATTATAAAAAACAGTCCGACATAAACGTAAACGCCCAGTTTTAAGAGCATCCAGTCGATCAGAATTTTGGGATTTAGGTAATCCTTTGCCTGATATAAAAAATCGATCAGCGAATCCATCTGTTAACAGTTCAAATTTAAAGTCGAATATCTTCGAAACAAATTATAGGTGATAGGTGAGAAGTGATAAATCAAATCCGCACCAACCTATAACCTATCAGTTATCACATACTCCGAAAAACAACCAACACTAACGCCAGCCGTGTTCGCCAATTAGCGGAACGAAAGCACACGGGCCGCAATTTTCCTGATCCAGTCCTTTTTCGGTTCTTGTTACCCGAACAAGGTCCTGTCGTTTCGGATCGGACCCGATCGGGATAACGAGCCGTCCTCCGATCTCGAGCTGATCCAAAAGCGGCTGCGGCATCTCCGGGCCTCCGGCGGCGACCAGAATAGCGTCGAACGGAGCATAGACCGGCCAACCGTTCGTGCCGTCGGAAACGCGCATCGACACGTTGCCGATGCCAAGCTCGCGAAGCTTCTCTTTCGCCTTTTGAGCCAACCCTTCGATGCGCTCCACGGCGTAAACCTTGCGAACTAAACTTGCCAGCACCGCGGACTGATAACCCGAACCTGCACCGATCTCAAGTACACGTTCCGTGCCCTTTAACTCGAGCAATTCCGTCATCCTGCCCACGATGAACGGCTGCGAAATAGTCTGTCCGCCTGCGATCGGCAACGCATTATCTTTGTAAGCCTGCGACCGAAGGGCCTCCGGCACGAATCGATGACGTGGAATTGCGTTCATCACGGCAAGGACTCGATGGTCGGCGATCTTATAATGATCGCGAAGCCGCTCGACCATCTTAAGCCGCGGTATCTGAAATTCGTCCATCGCCATCTTGCCGGCTATTCCCAACGAAATTCCTCCCAGCTTTTCATCGAATCCAGCGCCGCATGGTTCGTCAGGTCGCTGCGCATAGGCGTGACCGAAACGAAACCTTGATCGATCGCTTCAAAATCCGTCCCGCCCTCGGCACGAAACCCGACGCGCTCTTCGCCAATCCAGTAATACAATTTCCCCCGCGGATCGGTGTGTTCGGAGATTATTGGCTTCGCGGTTTTGAATCCCTGCTTTGTGACCCTGATCCCGAGCGGTACGCCCTTCGGCACGTTCACGTTAACAAGGGTTCCGTCCGGTATACCGTTCTCGATAGCTTTTCTTGTAACCTCACGCGCGACTTTTGCCGATTCGGTAAAATCGTGGCTGCGGTTTGCCACCAGGCTGAACGCGAGTCCCGGAACGCCGAGAATCGTCGCCTCCATCGCACCCGCGACCGTTCCTGAATAGGTTGCGTCGTCGCCTAGATTCGCTCCGTGATTTATGCCCGAAACACAAATATTGGGCCGTTCGTTCGGCAGCAGAATTTGATTGAGCGCAAACGTGACGCAGTCCGTCGGCGTGCCGTCCACCGTCCAATGCCTTTCGTCGACCTGCCTGATACGAAGCGGCCGCGCCAGCGTCAAACTGTGCGACGCCCCGCTCTGCTCCGATTCCGGCGCCACGACATAAACCTCGCCGATCTCGCTCATCGCCGCCTCAAGCGCAATTATGCCCTCGGCATGAATGCCGTCGTCATTCGTTATCAATATTCTCGGTCGTTCACTGGTCATTGTCATTAAAAACCATCAACTATCCCACTATCAACTGAAGAGAAACCCCGTTCCAAACGAAAAAAGTGAAAAGGCTTCAGCCCGCGTCGACCGCGTACTTTTTACCTTTTCACTTCACTTTAATCGAACCTGTTTGTTTATCTGCTTGCCGGCCCCGTGCCCGGGCCTGAGCCTGTTCCCGGCCGCTGCGGGCCAGCGCCCATAGGACGCTGCTGGCGAAAACGTCGCCGGTTGCGTTTACGTGCGTTGACCGATTTCAATTTCGCCTTCTGACCCGGCGGAATGAAGTGAGCGTGCTTTTTCAGATCCTTGATGATCTCTTCGCTAATGACCTTGCGCTTGAACCGCCGCAAAGCGCTCTCGATCGATTCGTTATTATTAACCGTAATAAATGCCATTTATCTACTCACCTCCTTTCGGCCGTGATCATGCCTTAAAAGGCAAACCACAATTAAACGACAAATACCGTAAAAGCGCAAGCCGAACGATTTCCCTAGATTCAAGTAATAAGTGCAACAAAACGGTTATAGAAGACCTCGTTTGGT
>CADEEU010000397.1 GCA_902826385.1 uncultured Acidobacteriota bacterium
AAATGTTGCAATCGTACTAACCAAAACCGTATCAGATAGGTTCGCACAGCGACCAGGTCACACAATTTAAGACCAGCATCTCAAACACCCAGGCCTTTACCGGTTGGGGCGGCCGAATTTCCGACAGGTTGAACGGAGCCAGCGGACCGAACCCGAATCGGCTTATCCCGATGGTGACGTCTATCGCCGGAGCACAACTTTTCACTTCCGGCCAGCAGACGTTGCCCATGGCAATTTCGGACTCAAACACGACTCTGGCGAACGTTCTTAATCCTACATTCGCCGGTACCGGGGCCGCGGCACGCCGCACCGCCTGGGATGCTCTTCGCGGTATCGATTTAGCTTCGAATTACATCGCGGAGGCAAGCGAGGTAACCAATCTTGCTATGCAGGCCAACACGGCCCTCCAAACGTCGCAGGACACTACTGTGACGTTCCCGAACACAAGCATTGGAAGACAGCTCCGTCAAGTTGCGAGGCTGATCAAGACACGTACGTCGCTAAACGTCAACCGGCAGATTTTCTATTGCCAGATGGGCGGTTTCGACACGCATAGCGGTCAAATCAATGGTCAGGGCAACCTGTTTACGCAGTTTAGCCAGGCGTCACGTTCTTTTTACGATGAGCTTGGACCGACTAACCAGAACATTTTGGACCGGGTCGTACTCTTCACGCTTTCCGATTTCGGCCGCACGATGAATCCGGCCGCTGCCGGAACTGCCGACGTAGGTTCGGACCACGGATGGGGCAACAACATGATCGTCCTTGGCGGCCCCGTGGTCGGCGGCAACTTCTACGGCATGAATACGGCTGTCAATGGAACGCCTTTCCCGAACTATGCGATGGGCGGGTTGGACGACGCCGATTCCGGTGTTAACGCTCGCGGACGCTGGATTCCAACAACGTCTGTCGATCAGTATGCGGCAACGCTTGCCAAATGGTTCGGCTTGCCGCAGGACGCGACGACTTTGTCGGCCGTGTTCCCGAATTTGGCTAACTTCCCGGTAACGGATCTCGGCTTCCTGCCGGCTCCGTAAATCGCTTAGCTTAGCTTCTCTTCATCCTTTTCGTAATAATGACGGCTGCTGTAAAAAGCGGCCGTCATTTTTTGTTAATGCGGTCTTTCTTGAACTTTCTACAAGCAAAACTTAAACTTTGGTAAAAGCCGTGAACTTACCGAACTATCTGACACTTGCAAGGATCGTCATCGTGCCCTTGTTGGTCGTCGTTTTATTGACTTCGGTGGCCGAGAGTTGGTTCGGCATGAGCGGCTATGTCCTTGCGATAATAATATTTCTCATCGCGTCATTCACAGATATTCTCGACGGGCACCTCGCCCGCCGTCGTAACCAGGTTTCAACGCTCGGTAAATTTCTCGATCCGGTCGCCGACAAACTGCTGATATCTGCCGCGTTGATCGTGCTGGTTGAAAAGCACCTCGCGCCTTCATGGGCCGTGGTCGTTATTCTCGGCCGCGAGTTTATCGTAACCGGCCTGCGGTCAGTGGCGGCCAGCGAAGGTATAGTCATCGCCGCGCAAAGCATCGGCAAGCTAAAAATGTGGGCCCAGTGCGTGGCGATCGTCTCGCTTCTGATCGCGGCCGCGGCAGGCAACCCGCCGGTCTCGAATTTTGGTCTGGAATATCCTGCTTTTAGATTTTGGGAAGTCGAAGAGGTAAAAACGGCGTTTTATAACCTTAGCCGGTTTGCCACCACACTGAACGATTGGAAGGTGTTCGGATATCTGGTCGGGCGGGGTGCGTTGTGGATAGCCGTGATCACGGCTATCTGGTCGATGTACGATTATTTTTCTTACTTTATACAGGAGAAAAACAAGCCATCGGGAGATTAGTTAACCGTCGAGACCCGGAATGCACCGCACAGAAAAAAGAGGCCACCTGAAACAATGACCTCCGCGATTTTTCGCGCAGCTTGAGTGACTCGCTCTTAGTTCGCCAAGAAGCGAGTGGAAAAAAAGAACGTTGCGTCCTGGACGCGTCGAGCCCTCACTGTAACGTTAAGCCGAATTGTTATCGGATTTCTGTAAATCTCGTTGATTACACTTTGCGGAAGACCTAGGGCTTCCCACAACCGTCTGGAAAAGCCGCTCGTATTCGCACGTGTATAGCTCAGGGTTTCGACCTCAAACAAACCGGGAGTTAGGGTCTTAGTGATCGATTTCGTCCCGAATCCCCCTGTCGTGTACGATCCGTTCATCGGAAGGCCGGTAATCGGATCGATCGCCGCCGGATCGTTAAGCGCGGTGCTTTCGAAGGTAACGGTCGGAGAGTAGGAAATGAAGCCCGACACATTTGCGGCCGTTGAATTCGAAAGAATTGCCGAAGTCGTGTGGTTGGCTATCGCGTAGATCACGTTGTCTGCTTTTCTGGCGGGCATTGTGATCCGGCCGATGTCATTGTAAATACCGATCGTCGTAATCGCCGGATCAGTGATAGTGAGACATCGGTCATCAGGGCCAAGCTCGAACCCGAGACCGGCCGGGGTACAGTCCGAGGAGATCAAAACTACTCCCGTTGAGGCGGTGCCGAAAAACTTGGCATTTTTGTTGAACGAAGCGGCTTCGCCAACCTCTTCGTCCGTAACGGACGCAGACACTGAATCTACTGTCTCGGCGGCGGCTTGTTTCTTCGTCTTTTCGCTTGATCTCGAGTTCCTAATTTCCCGCACGAGCTCGAGTCTTTCTTTCCTGATTTCCGACTTTGCCTCGGAAATTTCCTGGGCGCTAACCAACGACGAACTTAACAACGCAACCGCAATTGCAAGCAATTTCTTCATCTAAGCCTCCTGTTGTTTCTGCTTAAGTTAAAGGTCAACAGGTGACTGAAGAAACAGGTATTTTTTGCCGATTTAATTCGACGCTACGCGAAAACGAGAGTTTAGGGCTGGTTTGAGGTAAACCGATCTTGATGCGGCAGCAGAGGACAAAAGTTCAGAGACCAAAATCATCACTATCGCTTAGTTTTCTTGCTTTTCTTGACTGGTGCCCGGTCGCGCGAACGGACCAGGTCTTTCAACTCCATCATAAAGGCCGAGACGTCCTCGAACTCGAGGTAAACCGAGGCAAACCGAACGTACGCGACCTTATCCAGCGTTTTCAGCCGTCGCATAA
>CADEEU010000398.1 GCA_902826385.1 uncultured Acidobacteriota bacterium
GACCACGGGCTTTTTGGCCTTTGCGTTCTCGATTGCGTACCACATAAGGTCGGACGCCAGGGCCGAGCCGCCCGGCGAATCGACGCGGAGGACGATGGCTTTGATCGAATTATTTGCGGCAGCGTCGTTCACGGCTTCGACGATCGTGTCGGAGCCGACCATCTCGCCGCCGAACGGACTGTCGTTCGAACGGCCGACGTTGATCGCACCGGAAGCAAAGATCACGGCAACTTTCTCGCCGCTGTTGAGCCCGAGCGAATCGGACGGGATTTCTTTGTACTGGCTCGATTTAAGCGTGCGCAGATTTTCCTGCTCGCCGTAGCCGAGCTGCTTTTTCATTTCGTCATAAACCTGTTCGCGGTAAAAGGCGCCGTCGATCAAACCAAGCTCCTGCGCCTGGCGCGCGTTGTACGGGGCATCGTCAACAAGCTTCTTTACATCATCGACCGGTTTTTTGCGCGATTCGGCAATGGCACCGGTGAAGCGGCCGTAGTACTCATCAAGCAGCGCGTTTATGACTTCGCGCTGGCCTTCGCCCATTTCTTTTTTGGTGTACTGATCGGGGGCGTTCTTGTATTTTGGGCCGATCTGGATAACGTCGGTTTCTATTCCGAGCTTGTCCATCGAGCCTTTGAAGAACATCGCTTCGGCAGCAAATCCGTTCATGTAAATATCGCCGGACGGCGGCAAAAATACTTTGTCGGCAGCGGTGGCGATGTAGTACTCCTTGTTGGAGCCGATCTCCATGTATGCATAGACCGGTTTGCCCGACGCGCGAAAATCGGCGATGGCGTCGCGCAGCTCGTCGGCGCGGGCCCAACCGATGCCGGGGAAGCTGATATCGAGAAACACGGCGCCGATGCGGCTGTCGACCTTCGCTTTTCTAAGCTGTGTCATCAGGCCGGTGAACGATTGCGGCTGGGCAAAACCGACCGCGCGCGCAACGGCGTCGTCCGGTGTGTAATCCGGCAGCGAGCCGGAAACGTTCAGGAGCAGAACGGTGTTTTTTGCCACGCTGGGCTGGTTGATCGAGCTTACGATCAAAGCAATGCCGATGACCGCGACCAGAAAAAGAATGAGCGCGATCGCTCCGCCGATGATGAGTACTTTTGCTGTTTTTGAGGTTGCCATTTAATTAAGTTACCGTGAGGCGAAATTATTTCGCCTTCAGCATTATATATTTACGCCGCGGTTAGAAAAAGGTTCAATTTTGACTCATGCGACCAGGAACAGGATCGGACTTTCTTCCCGCTTACTCTGCGTTTACTCGGTTTTCTCTGGATCGCGAAAAATTTAAACGCTGAGAACGCAGAGGGAAGACGCCGAGTTGGCAGAAAGAAAGGCGGCGGCTGCGTTAGGCATTTCATTTTTCGGCGGCTTGCATCATATACTCGAACATTCGGCTTTAGGCGCGGTTTTCCGCCTTAGAACCGGCGGACTTGTATGGCAAAGAAAGGATCGATACTGATCTGCGACGACGAAGAGATAATGCGCGAAGTGCTGGAGACGATTCTCTCTGGTGCGGGTTACCGCGTTGAGCTTGCAAAGACGGGCGAAGAGGCGTTGGAGCTTTATGGCCAAAAGCCGTTCGATGTCGTTTTGATGGACGTTTCGATGCCCGGCATGGGCGGTCTGACGGCGCTGGAAGAATTAATAAAGCTCGATCCGGAAGCGGTCGTGTTGATGATCACAGCTTTTGCCACGTTCGACACAGCAATTTCTGCATGGGAAAAAGGTGCGACGGGCGTCATTCGCAAACCGTTCCAGAATGAGCAGATACTGTCGTTTGTCGCGAAAGGAATAAAGAAACGCCGGCATGAAGAAGAGCGTCAGACGCTGCGTCAGGTGATGACGCGTTCGGTCAAACGCGATGCGATCGTCGGCAGGTCCGAGAAGATGGAAGAGATTTTTCGTCTTGTGGACCGCGTGGCTCCGGCACGCTCGACCGTTTTGCTTACCGGCGAAAGCGGCACCGGTAAAGAGTTGATGGCAAAGGCGATACACGAAGCCAGCCCGCGTGCCGACCAACCGTTTGTGGTCGTAAATTGTTCGAATATTCCGTCGGAACTGCTGGAATCGGAGCTGTTCGGGCACACGAAAGGCGCGTTTACGGGAGCGGTCGCGGCCAAGAAAGGGCTGTTCGAAGTAGCCGACACGGGTTCGATCTTTCTTGACGAAATCGGCGATCTGCGGCCGGAAATTCAGGTGCGGCTTTTGAGGGTGATCCAGGAGAGGGAATTTACGCCGCTCGGCGACACGACGCCGCTAAAGGTCGACGTTCGAATAATCGCGGCGACCAACGTCGATCTGAAAGAGGCCGTTAAGTCAGGAACGTTTCGCGAAGATCTATATTATCGTTTGTCGGTTGTGCCGATCGAACTGCCGTCTCTGCGGCAGCGGACCGAAGATATCCTGCCGCTGGTCAAACATTTCATCCAGAAATACAACGAAGAAAACCAACGCGAAATTTCGGAAAATCTCTCGCCTGAGGTGCTTTCGCTGCTGGAAAATTACTACTATCCAGGAAACGTCCGCGAGCTTGAAAACATCATCGAACGGGCTGTCGTCATCGCCGCCTCGGACGAAATCACCGTCGAGTGCCTCCGTCCCGAAGTCCGCGACCCCGAAAGCGCCATGAAAATGGTCAAACAAAGCGAAGGCGCCTCAGACGAAATCGACATCGCCCGCGGGGTCAACTTTTACGACCAGGTAAAACGCTTCGAGATAGACCTAATCCGCCGCGCCCTGGACCAAACCGGCGGCCACCAATCCCGCGCCGCCCGCCTGCTGGGACTGAATGCTACTACGCTGAATTCGAAGATTAAGACCTATAACATCCGATCACATTAAGTTAGGTGACAATGTCCAAAGAAACCGTAGGCTTTCTGTATTCTAGTACGCTTCATCAGAATGGAACGGTAAACAAAAAAATGGGTGGGCTCAACGAGCACCACCCATAGGCCCAGAAAATATGATTTCTAGAACTCGATACGTCCAACGAATTGGATAATGCGAGGATTTGGAGCACTGAGCAGTCGGCCAAACGTTGTACTGTTGATGTTCGCCTGGGTAAACTGTCCAGTAACGCCGAATTGGGTATTGTTAATCAGGTTGA
>CADEEU010000399.1 GCA_902826385.1 uncultured Acidobacteriota bacterium
CCGCAACCTATTCACCACTCGTGCATCGACCCAGAATGAGCAGCGCTACACCGTTCGCCTCGACCACAACATTACGAGCAGGACGAAGGCGACTTTCCGCTGGACAAAAACTCCTGCGGTCGGCGTTCGAAGGGCAAACGGCAGCGACATCAATGGAAACCAAGGTATCTATAGCGATGCGTCGCAATACCTTTTTACCGTAAACCATATTTTTTCGCCCTCGATGACAAACGAGGCCCGGTTCAACTACACGCAAGGTAACTTCAGTGAAGATTATTCGCCGGACTTCTCGATCACGGGCGGCAGGAACCTCGCGACCGAACTCGGAATACGCAGCCTGACCGCGGGAGGAATGCCGCTGATGACAGGATGGGCGAATGACGGCCAATACGGTTCTCCTGACATCGGTTCAGCTTTAAGCACCAATAATTTCAATGAAGAATCGCGGTACGACTTTAGCGACACTTTCTACTGGGTCAAGGGCAACAAGATCTGGAAAATCGGCGGCAACATCAATCGTGCGAAGCTTGCGGTAACACCGTTCTTCGCTGCGGCTGGCGGCCGCTGGAATTTCCGTCGCATTCAGAGCAACAACAGCCCGGCTGGCGTTCCGGGCAATAATAACCTCAACGGTGTCGGAAACGGCGGAAATGTTTTTGCGAGCTTCCTTCTTGGCGTTCCCAATTTGGTTGCATATCGCCCAGCGTTGTTTGATTACAATTATCAATGGGACAGCTATGCGGCTTTTGTTCAGAACGACTGGAAGGTGCGTCCGAACTTAACCCTAAACCTGGGCGTCCGCTACGCACTTCAGATGCCTCGAACTGAGGACAACAATCTTCAGGGCGTCTTCCGACCTGACCTGGCTCAATCGGTCACCCTTACGACCGCTGCAACCGTGACTGCGGATGACCCACTTACGCCGAATATCGACGAAAGAACGCAACGGGGCAATATTGCTCTTGCCGCCGGCGTTCCGGTGGGCTCGGCGATTCCCAGTTATATCCCGACAGTCGCTAATGTCGTACCGTTTGCATTTTCGGGCCGAGGCGGGCGATCAAGGTACATCGTTGATCCCGATTACATGGGTTGGGAGCCGAGGATCGGCTTCGCATGGAGTCCGAAGATAAAAGTATTCGGGTTTGACGCGGAGAAATACAGTCTGGTCATTCGCGGCGGTTTTGGGGTCTCGCATGCCCCGATCAACGGCAACAACCGGGGGGCTAACCCTGATTTCGGCGGATTTACTGAACCCGGGACGCTCAAACCCACCGTCACGGGCGGAGCTGCTTCATCCGGTACCGACTTCCTTGGACAACCTTTCCGCCTGACTGGCAATACGCCGATTCAGGGATCGTCTTTGTCGCTCGATACGCTGCTCGGCACGGATCCAAACGGTCTCGTTTTCGCAAAAGCGATCGCGATTCCTGGTGTTGCTGTCGATATCAATGATCCGAATTATGGCAAAGTACCGTATTCGCAGAGTTGGAATTTTGCGATGCAGTTTGCTCCAATGAGAAACTCAACGCTCGAGTTCGCGTACGCCGGAAATCGCGGCGTTCATCTTTACACGCCGCAGATCAACATCAACAGACGAAATCCGGATACAGTGTCCCTCTTGACGGCGAATAATATAAATCCCAGCGGTAACGTTGCCGATCCGCTTGGCAGGACCACCTTACTTGGCGCGGCGATCACAACTCAGATCGCGAGTTTGTTCTCCGACTTCATCGGCTACGACCCGCTGAACAAATTCTTTAACGCTAATTCCCGGAGTATTCGTCACGCCGGATACGTCGATTTCCGTCGTCGCGTCGGACGCGGGTTGAGCTTGACAGCGAATTACACTTTCTCGAAGTCGATGGACGATTCATCCGACGCATCGCCGGACGTTCGCGTTCTCACAAGCGGTTCGGTTCGCGGTCAGGTCGCGCTCGGCGGCGATCTCGATAATGACTACGCATTGTCTGCTTTTGACCAGACGCATGTATTTTCATCGACGTTTACGTGGGACCTGCCTTTCGGCAAGGGCCGCCAACTCTTAAAGGACGCTCCTTGGTATGTCAGCGGGCCGATCGGCGGCTGGACGATATCGGGCGTGGCTAGAATGCAGAGCGGCAATCCTTATCAGCCGTTTATCACAGACCCAAATCTGCTCGGAGGTGCCGGTTTCAACCGTGTTGTTCGTCCGAACCTCGTTCCCGGCGTCCCGCTCAGGAATCCGCTGTACGATGAGGGCTGCAGAGTGGGTCCTGGCGTCGCAACCAACAGCTTCACCGTCTGCGAACCTTACCTTAATCCAGCGGCCTTTACGCGGCCCGCGAAGGGCGAGCTTGGCAACGCACCGCGCACTCTCAATATTCGCGAGCCAATGAGGAAATACTTCGATCTTTCGATCCAGAAGGATTTCCCGATGCCATGGATCGGCGCCGAAGGCAAGCGTAAGATCAACATTCGTGTTGACGCATTGAATCTTTTGAACATGCCGAACTTCTACTGGAACAGCCGCGGGAATACTCCGTTTGGATTCGGAACCTTCCCAGTCGAGTTCAATGGTACCGAGTGTATCGCGAACACCTCGATCCTGGTGCCAACCACGGCAAACTGTCCGGGCGGAACGCGAAGCTCGCCGATATCGGTGGCCGAGTACGACGCTTGGGCGGCTCTCAACAACCAGCCATTGTCAGCGACACCAGCAGGTGCTACAAACCTCGCACAAATTCGCAATATGGTCGGAGCAGTCAGGCTTCCTCCGCGTGCCGGTCAGCCCTTAGGCGGCGGAGCGTTGCCAAACAACTTCTTCTCGATTCAGGTTCCACAGGGCTTCGCAACAAAAAATCCGTTGACCTACGACATCAGGACCTTGCAGGGATTCCAGTTGTGGCGTCTTCGCAATAACTACGAAGCGAACTTTGGTACGCTGACGAGTGGTGCCGTAGGAAACTCGTTCGGGAGCCCAAATCCCGGAACAAGCGCTCGATACCTGCAATTTGGTATCAGGCTGATTTTTTAAACCGGAAGAGCGATTTCGTTCGTCTAGATCAGCCTCATTATTAAATTAGTGAGGCTGATTTCTTTCCTAGCCTAACGGGATCGCCTGTTGCGATC
>CADEEU010000400.1 GCA_902826385.1 uncultured Acidobacteriota bacterium
CGGAGAACATTCAAGACCAATTGGCCAATATCGAAAACGGCCTGAAGCTAAAAACAACTATCGACCGTGTGACCAGCGAGACACTCATGTTTCAACAGGACATGAGCCTGGTGCCGGAATAAAAGACGGTTTTTTCTTTTCCTTCTTCCGTGGTTTGGATTTTAATCGACTAACCACAGAATAAGATGAATAAAAAGAAGGAAGATGGGGCAGAAACTAGGCTGCAATCGCCTTGTTCATCATAAAATCCAGCATCCGCTCGATCGTTTCCTTCATTTTGCGGCGATCGACCACTTGATCTACCATACCGTGTTCCAGCAGAAATTCGCTCCGCTGAAAACCTTTCGGAAGTTTCTGTCGAATTGTTTGCTCGATAACACGCGGGCCGGCAAAGCCGATCAACGCTTTCGGCTCGGCTAGATTAACATCGCCGAGCATCGCAAAACTCGCGGTCACGCCGCCTGTAGTCGGATCTGTTAGCACGGAAATGAACGGCAGCCGAGCGTCGTGCAGCATCGCCAAAGCGGCCGAGATCTTGCCCATCTGCATCAGGCTCAGCGTACCTTCCTGCATTCTTGCACCGCCCGACGCCGCAAAAATAACGACTGCACCGCGATTCTCCAACGCCCGCTCGATCAGCCGCGTTATCTTCTCGCCGACCGCCGAACCCATCGAACCGCCGATAAACGACATGTCCATCGCCCCTGCGTAAACCAGATGTCCGCCGACTTTGCCCGTGCCGGAAACTATCGCTTCGGGCAAGCCGGATGATTCTTTCGCCGCCTCGATGCGCTCTTTGTAAGGCTTGGTATCGACAAACTCCAAAGGGTCGGCAGACATCACTTCTTCGTCGAGCCTTTCATATTGCCCGTCGTCGAAAAGCGAGGCCAGACGGTCGCGCGCCGGCATACGAAAATGGTAATTGCAATGCGTACAAACCTGCAGCGATTCGATCAGCTCAGGCTTATACAGGGGATTTTCG
This sequence comes from uncultured Acidobacteriota bacterium, assembly GCA_902826385.1. Lineage (GTDB taxonomy): Bacteria > Acidobacteriota > Blastocatellia > Pyrinomonadales > Pyrinomonadaceae > OLB17. Next base: position 983 of record CADEEU010000400.1, read on the forward strand.
CACTCGGGGCACTTAACAAAAATACCCTCCGTCTTTACTGTGCGTTCTTCGTCGTCCGGGGAATCGTCGATCTTCGGTTTATCTCTCTTGAACCACGCCATAAGATATTATTCGGCCTAATCGCCTTCCTTTTTGCTGCCCTTGAACAATGCAAAAAGGGCCATTGCGTGGCCATGGCCCAGGTCAAAATCTTCTTTGAGCCATTTTGTAACCTCGCCGGCTTTTATTCCGTCGGCCAGCTTTCCACCCGCAAGAAAGCCTTTTTCTTCCGCCAGCTTTCGGAACTCGTCCGGACTTTTGCCGGTTTTGGACTCGATATTATCTAAATATGCTTGAAACGACATTTTGCCAGGTTCTTCTACAAAAGGTTTGAACAATAATAGCAAACACTTCGTCGATACGCGTAGCCGATGGGCCGCTCCTAGTTCAGCACTTCAAGCATCTCGCTATGTATCGACCCATTACTTGCGCATATCGGCGGAGAATAGATGCTGAATGGCGTGCCGTCATAATAACTTACGATGCCTCCGGCTTCTTCGATCATCAGCTTGCCTGCGGCAACATCCCACGGATTCAGGCCCTCTTCCCAAAACCCGTCAAACCGCCCGCACGCGACGTAAGCCATATCGATCGCCGCTGAACCGTCTCGCCTGACGCCGCGCGATCTGAGCAAGAATTCTTTCAGGCTTCGCTCGAAATGCGGAACGTCCTTGAAGTTATACGGGAAACCGGTAACTATCAGCGACTCGGATAGTTTTGTTTCCGACGAAACGCTTATCGACTTGCCGTTCAAACTCGCACCCTGGCCTTTTTCGGCGGCAAATAGTTCGTTACGAGTCGGATCATAGGTCACGCCGATAACTATCTCGCCGTCGTGCTCCAATGCGATCGTTACGCAAAAGCACGGATAGCCGTGTGCATAATTGGTCGTGCCGTCAAGCGGATCGATGATCCATTTCCAGGTATTCTCGCCGCCGATCACCACCGCCTCGCCCGATTCTTCCGCCAGGATCGAATGACGCGGGTGGTAGCTTTTGATTCGATCGATGATCAATGCTTCCGAAGCCAAGTCGGCTTCCGTCACCAGATTGATGTCGCCTTTTTTCGTGACCGATGTTATTCGGCCGAATTTTTCAAGCAAAAGACCGCCCGCATCCCGAGCGGTCTGAATAGCAAAATTGAGCATAGAGAGTTCCCGAAGGTCAATTGCCGCAAGAACGCGCAAAAAACACAAAAAGGTTTGTGCCTCTTGCGCCTTTTTGCGGCAATTCTCTTCTTATTTCATTATCGCGATTACCTCGGTCTGATGAGGTGCCGTGATGATCGCGTTCGTCCCGTCAATGTAAACATCTATCTCCGACCTGATGCCGAATTTACCTTCGAGATAAATGCCGGGTTCGATCGAAAACGCCGTACCCGGAATCAGCCGACGCGAATCGCGCGTTTCCAGATTGTCGATGTTGGCTCCGTTGCCGTGGCCTTCTTCGCCGATGGAGTGTCCGGTGCGGTGTAAAAATTGATCGGCATAACCAGCCTTGCGAATGACACCGCGTGAGACATCATCGACCTGTGCACCTGTGATCGGCTTGCCGTTTTTGAAAGCTTCGCGTACCGCTTTCAGCGCCGATTGCTGTGCGTCAAAAACAATGTTCCAGATCTTCGTGTATTCTTCCGGCACTGACTCGCCCACGTATCCGACCCAGGTCAGATCCGCCGCCGGCGCTCGCGGTTTATTCGCAACCTTCGTTACCGTGTCGATCAGAACCAGATCGCCGCGTTTTATCGGTGCTCCTTTGCCCTGACGCGGAAAATAATGCGGCGAAGCCGCGTTGGCATTGACCGCCACGATCATCGGCGAAGGGTTCATCCCTTCTTCGCCGTATCGCTTCATCATAAACGCCTGAACATCGTTCTCGGTCGTCGGAGTATTTTCATTGATCCGCCGCTTGATCTCGGCAAATGTCTCGATGATGATCCGCTGCATCTTCGTCGCCGCCTCGGTGTGCATCGCCAACTGTTCCGGCGTCCACACGGCTTCGAACTGCTGAACCAGATCGGCGCTCGAAACGACGTTCACCCCAAGCGAACGCACAATCTCGACCGTTCCCGCATCCACCCGCCA
>CADEEU010000401.1 GCA_902826385.1 uncultured Acidobacteriota bacterium
ACGTTCACTTCTGATTCCGAGACAAACACAGGAATTTCAAATATCAGATCCGTCAGTTTAACGGCATCCTTTGCCGTGGTAATCAAGGCCGTGGAGCCGAGGGTTTTGGCCTCACGTGTGAGCGAGTCCGCGTCTACCTGTTTGTATCGACGATGATCGCTGAACGACCTGAAGCCCGATAAGTTGAGCTTCTCACTCTCCAATTGACGGCGAAAGTTGTCCGGGTTGCCCAAGCCGCAAAACGCAAAAACACTTTGTACTTCGGTATCATCAACTCTCGTTCCGGTCAGGAAATCGCTCAGCTCAACTACCTGCGTTATCCGCGTTGAAGCTTTGAATATTGAAGCCGCCGCATTTCGTTTTCTCAATCGGGTAGTTAGATCTTCTGTCGAGTCAACCAAGTTCGAGCGCGTGATCACGATTGCGTCTGCTCGCCGTAGTTCCTTGAACGATTCGCGAAGCTTTCCGGCGGGCAGGATGCGCCCGTTTCCACACGGATCTGTCGCGTCGATGCAAACGATGTCGAGATCGCGTTTTGCCCGCCGGTACTGAAAGCCGTCGTCGAGAATAAAAGCAGTAATTCCGAACTTTTCTTTGGCCCACATCGCGGCCGCGACGCGATCAGCATCGGCGACTATAACGGCTTTGCCGAGAAGCTTACGTGCCAATTCAACCGGCTCGTCTCCGCCCGTTATCGCGTCCGTCACTACCGTGACGCCATCGGAAACCAGGACGCGTTCTTTCGAGTTTGCTCTGCCATAACCGCGGGTTAGGATGCAGACTTTTTCGCCGCTTGCGGCAAGCATCTCGGCGACCAGAGCGACCAGCGGCGTCTTGCCCGTTCCGCCCGTGGTCAGGTTTCCGATGCTGATCGTTTTCGTCCCAAGTGAATGCGACCGGAATAGACCACGGTCGTACAGCCGGTTTCGCAGTTTAATAATCCGGCCGTATAGGACTCCCAACGGTGCGAGTGCATTCACAATCGATGAGATTACAGAAACTAGAGATCGATTGCTAATCGGCCCCTGCGAACAAGCGTGTTTGTCCCGTTGATGCGAAGCCTTCTAGTGGCTGTCTCTTTTTCGCGACTCAAGCGTCTCACATATTCTGCAAAAATGAGACGGTTTAAGTCGCCTGTCTGCAACGTTTAGGCCCGATTTCGTCTCACGCCTGCCGCGATAATGCGAAATGAGACGATTTCCGACCTAAATTTTGCAATACAATAAGTTACGGCGACATTCCGTGATTTTGACATCGTCGTTAATGAAGCCTCCGACACCACAACACTATTTCAGTTTTTCAAACATCAAAAATGCAGCCGAAAGGCCTGACGATCATTTTCGCGCGTGTTGCTTGGGTTGTCAATGGTCTTATGTACGCAACAAAGATCGTCTCCTTTTCTTCGGACGCCCTTCTGGCTAGTTGAAATCATTCCGAATATTTATTGAAGAACTTAGGCAGTCAGTGCTAATCTTTTCAGGTTATGCTAACCAATCACCAGTAAAAGTGAGCGGGATAATTACCTACAATTTCGTTCCCTAAAAAACAACTTAATCAATGTCATTAAACGAAAAAATAATCGCCGACATCACTGATGCGATGAAGGCTAAGGATGCCGAGCGGCTTTCTACTTTGCGGATGGTGAAGGCGAATTTGATGAATCGCAAGATCGAGAAGGGCAGTGACCTGACCGACGAAGAGGTGCAGAAGGCACTTCAGTCGCTGGTCAAGCAGCGGCGTGATTCGATCGAGCAGTACGAGAAAGCGGGCCGGGCCGAGCTGGCGGCAAAGGAAGCCGCCGAGATCTCGCATATCGAGGCGTATCTGCCTCAGGCGGCCACGCCCGAAGAGATCGACCAAGCTGTCGCCGAGGCCGTAGCTGAAACCGGAGCGACGACAATGAAAGAAATGGGCGCTGTAATGAAAGCGGCCCAAGCGAAACTTATGGGCAAATCCGCTGACGGCCGCTTGGTTAGCGAGGCAGTGAAGTCCAAGCTTTCCTGAAAAGGTCACGACTGGAGCGGCAAGATGACTGGAGCGGAAAGCATCCCTGCTTGCCTGAGTGCGAAGCACGAACAAACATGACGGACTACAGATTTAAGCCGAAACGCACGCGCGACGAATACGGCTGGTATCAGCGCAAGCTCCCTCATTTCGACGGACCGCAGCAGACTCAATTTCTCACCTTTCGCCTTGTTGATTCGATGCCGCAAGAACTACTCGACAAATGGCGAGGTGAAGCGTCGAGTGATGCTCAATTTCGTAAAAAGATCGAGAAATTCCTTGATTCCGGTCACGGAGAGTGTTGGCTCAGACAAGAGGCAATCGCGATTCTCGTTCGTGACAGCCTGAAATTTCATGACGGCAAAAAATACGACCTGATCTCGTGGATCATCATGCCGAACCATGCCCATGTTCTACTGACGCCTTATGAAAACGTACATCTGCCTGAAATTGGGCACTCGATCAAATCTTACACGGCCCAGAAAGCCAACCAACTATTGGAACGGTCGGGCCAGTTTTGGCAGCACGAAACTTTTGACCGGTATATAAGAAATCGCAGGCACTTTGTCGCGGTAATTAAGTACATCGAGAGAAATCCGGTTAAGGCCGGGTTGTGTGCGGAGCCTGAGGATTGGCCGTTTGGGAGCGCACGCGAACGTCATTTGGGTTAAAGGCTAAGACGCCGTGACCGCAGGAGCGATCGATGGCTGGGAGCCTTTGTGATGCCTGAAAGTTCGAATCGCGGAGCGCTTTCGAACGCTTCGCGTTCGGGCAAGCAGGGATGCTTGCCGCTCCAGCCTATCCGAAGATATTCCGCACTTTTTCGATGAAGGATTCGCTGTTGAAATCGGTGTCTTCGATCTCGGCGAGTTGTTCGAGCAGCTTGCGCTGTTCTTTCGTCAGCGTTTTCGGAGTGATCAACGTGACGGCAACGAATAGATCGCCTTTGCCGCGTCCGCCGAGGGCCGGCATTCCTTGTGATTTTATGCGAAAGACCGTTCCAGTTTGCGTCCCGGCCGGAATTTTCAGGTCTTCCATTCCATCGAGGGTCCTGACCTGGATATCGGCACCGAGAGCGGCTTGAGCAAAGGTCACTGGC
>CADEEU010000402.1 GCA_902826385.1 uncultured Acidobacteriota bacterium
CGTCAATCTGCCGCCGGGAGGCCGTTATACGCTTCCGGGGCCCGAAAACTGGCGAATCGACAAAACGGTGGAAGGCATGTACCTAATCCTCTTCCGCGTCGAAGCCTCCGATGCCCCCGATTCGGTCTCGAACATCGGTTCACGGTCGATCGCTACCGGAGCGGTTGCCGGCTTCGAAATGCCGACGCTCAGATATTACGTCGGCAACTCGAGCAATGTGGACGCCGAGCCGATAACGCAGACAGCGAATGTGACCGAATCTGCCGCTCTGCCGATTACGCTCAAATGGAAGGCCGTGCCCGATGCGAAGCTGTACCGTCTTGAGATCGAGGACAGCGAAGGCTCGAAATTGTTCTCGGCCATTGCCTTGCCGACAACCAACGAATACAAGCTTCCGTCGTTTATCCGGGAGCTTGTGACTGCCAAATCGCTAAAGTGGCGAGTGGTAGCGATCGGCCCAGATCGCAAAACTCTCGACGAATCGTCGTTTGGTCCGGTAAAGAAAAATCTGTAGAAAAATAGCCGACGTATCGGTCAAAGTGAAAGCTTCTGAATGACAGCTAAATCATTTATTCGCTGTTATTTAACAATCATCATCTAGACTTTTTGGAAAGTTTTGACGAATAGTGGTTTGTATTAAATGAACGGAAGTAATCAGTGATCAAGCACAGTGGCAGGCATTTTCATACGGATGTCTAACAAGGTCAGAGGTCTGTTCACACTAATCCTGAAGCAAAAAATACGAGGTCGCCTTTTAGAAAATGGCGGCCTTTTGTCGTGTTTCCAAGCGGGAGCAAGAATCGGCATTTTTGAGAAAGACGCGACTCAAGGTGGAAAGATCTTAGATCCAGGTCGTCTAACCTGTTGCGAAATATGAGACGGGTTAAGCATCCTGTTTGCAGCGTTTAAGCTCGATTTCGTCTCACGTCCACAGAGCATATACAAAATGAGACGATTTCGGCTCTAAATAGTGCAGTGCAATGAGTTACGGAACTCGATCAATTGCGAGACCTTGAACCTTTCTCTTCCTTTGCGTTCTTTGCGAACTATGCGTGAAAAAACCTGGTTTCACCGCAAAGTTCGCAGGGCACAAACCAAGTTCAAAAACGGCAATTCAGGACGCGGCCAGTTGTGACTCCAGACGTAACTTTGACATCGACGTCATCGCAGACGCAGCTTCTGACATTACGACACTCTTCAAGTTTTCAAACACCAAACCCGCAGTCGGCGGGCACGAAAACCACTGTCTCATTTGTTGCGTAGATTGTCAATAATTTTATGTATGCAACAAAATTCGCTAGCTAGGCAGGATCGTTTGGCGTGAAATCTTCCGGCATTGTCTGTGGTAGATTAAAACCAATGCAGAAAGTCCTGACAGCCGCCGAAATGCGCGAGGTCGATCGACTAACGACCGAAAGATACGGCATCCCGTCCATCATCCTGATGGAAAACGCGGCGCATGCCGTAGCGCGCGTCATCACTGAAAAGCTCGGCGGTTCGGTCAAAGGAAAATCGATACTAATTCTTTGCGGAAAGGGGAACAACGGCGGTGATGGTGTCGCGCTTGCACGAACCTTATGGACGCAAGGAGCGAATGTGACCATATGTTTAATGTACCCGGATGAAGAATTCCACGGTGACGCAAAGCAAAATCTCGATTCAGTAAGAAAGTTACATGCAGGACAGAAGGGTTTGGTGGAAGCAAACATTTGTATCGCCGAGGTTGGGACGCACCGAACCTTTTTTGATCGACTCGATCCCTTTTTGGGTCCTGACGTTATCGTGGATGCGTTGTTTGGGACGGGACTGACGAGGCCCCTCGGTGATGAACACGCACTCTTGGCTAAAATGTACAAGAGTATCTTTCAACATCCTAAGCGCCCAACCTTTGTCTGCGTTGACTTGCCTTCTGGAATCGATGCTGACATCGCCCCTCTAATTGGAGAGTGCTTCCAAGCGGACACCACCGTAACATTTACCGCGCCAAAGCGCGCGACTGTTTTGCCACCCGCATCTAATTTGTGTGGCGATGTAATAGTCGCGAAAATCGGCACACCTCAAAACCTGGTTGATTCGTGTGCATCCCAATTGTTTGTTGCCGAGGGAAGCGACATCGGTGGTTGGCTGAAAAGGACACATTTCGGCCACTCTTCCTACAAAAATAAACGAGGTCATGCGTTGGTCATTGCCGGATCCGAAAACTATTCCGGTGCGGCCGTTCTGGCGGGGAATGCGGCGATGCGGTCGGGGGTTGGGTTGGTTACGCTGGTGACGCCGAGGTCGTCAAAAGACTCGGTGGCGGCGAGGGTTTTGCCGGAGGTGATGGTTCGCGGTGTGGCGGAGACGCACGGTTGGGCGGTAGCGGAAGCGGCGTTTGACGAGATAGCGGACCTGTTGGAAAAGGCGGACGCCGTCGCGGTCGGGTGCGGGCTGTCGCGGAACGCGAGCACAGAAGCCTTTCTTCGCAAGGCCGTCGAAAAACGTCGCCAGCCAATGATCCTCGACGCCGATGCATTGAACATGCTGGCTCCTTTTGCGACTGACCGGCCGCCCGCTAACGCAGGCGGTTCTGCCTTAGTCCTGACGCCGCACGAGGGCGAATTTCTTCGGCTGGTCGGGACTGACGACAAAGATGTCATCAAGGACCGTGTGGCCGCTGTCCGAGATTTTGCACAGAAACATAACGTCATCCTTGTGCTGAAGGGCGAACGAGTTTTGATCGGCGAGCCGGGCGGCAAGGTGGTCGTAAATCCGACTGGAAATTCTGGTTTGGGAAAGGCCGGAAACGGCGACACGCTGACGGGAATCATCGCGGGCTTTGCCGCACAGGCGGTTCAGATGAAAATAGACATGTTCGAAACCGTGGTCGCGGCCGTCTATGTCGCCGGGCTCTCGGGTGACATTGCCGAAAGGAAATACGGCAAACGCGTGATGACCGCTTCTGATGTAAGGGAATGCCTGACGGAAGCGTTTGCACAGTGTGAGTTAAAAAATAGCTGATAGGGATTTCAAAAACTCAAAAAGCGGAGAAGACACAACCACGAACTACACGAAATAACACGAAAATTATTTAGTGTCTTTTTGTGTAGTTTCGTG
>CADEEU010000403.1 GCA_902826385.1 uncultured Acidobacteriota bacterium
ATATCAGGATAGCCAACGCGGGCGAAGTTCCGGATTCCGTTCATTTTCACAAGATCGATTTTCAGAAGATCTATTGCTGGCGTGGCCGGGTGAAGGTCGTGTACGAAGATTGCGGGGATCCGTTTTGGCTCAAGTCCGGCGATTGCGTGCTGCAGCCGCCTGAGATTCGACATCGGGTGCTGGAAAGCGTCGCGGGAACAGAGGTGATCGAGCTGACCTCGCCCGCCGTTCACGAAACGTGGATCGACCACGACTTAACGCTGCCGACCGGCCAGATCAAACCGGACCGAATTTTCGGCGGCCAGCGGTTTATACATCACAGGGCCGCGGATTCGCACCTCATTTACGGCGAATTCGGCGGGTTTGAATCGCGCCACACGGGAATCGCGGCCGCTTCCAATAATGCTGCGCGCGTTTTCGAACTGCGGACGCAGGACGATCACTCCGACTTCGCGTCCAATAGCGAAAATGAGCTAAATACTTTTTACTTTCTTCTCAGCGGCCTTGCGCAATTGACGTCCGACCATTTTGGCGAGCACAAATTCACGCCCGGCGACGCCATCCTCATCCCGCCTCACACCAAATACAACCTGAAAGCGTCCGCAAAATCGGAAATTCTCTGCGTTTCTATGTGATCGCCGAGCGAAAATTGCCGAAAGTTAGTCGCAATGCGCGTGAAAACGGTGATAATTCGCGTTAACCGGTCATTATTCACGGAATTACGGTCATAATTCGTGTGAAACCGGTGATAATTCGCGGAACTACGATCATAATTCGCGGAACTACGGTCATAATTCGCGGAGCTACGATCATAATTCGCGGAATTACGGTGATAGTTCGCGGAACTACGGCCATAATTCGCGGAACTACGGTCGTAATTCGCGGAACTACGGGCATAATTCACGGAATACGGTCGTAAATTCACGTGAAAATGACCAACATTCGCTTAATGTTGGCGGGAAGCTAGAAAGTTAGGCTGGTTTTTGCCGAATTTTGGATCGTCGTGCCAGGTCTTGTGCCCGGTCATTTCTTCGGCTCATGCGGTGCGGACTTTTCGATGGTGTTTGCACCGGCGTTTTGGTTGATTATCGGCCGCTTTCCGTTGGCGTATTTATAGTATTTGACCTCGTTCTCCTCGCCGTTTAGCACTATCTCTGTGAATGCAACGCCATTGATCTTATTGCGATCGCCGTTGACCATAATCTGTTTGCACACGCCTTTTATTTCGACCTCATAACCGTCGCCGTTGACCGCCACTCGATTATATTTGCTGCAATTGAGCGGCGCTTTTCCGCGTTCTCGGTTTACGACGAGCGTCGGGCCGGATTCGGCAGCGTCAACTTTGATCACGTCGGCCGGATCGATCGGTTCTTCGACCTGCTTCTTTATTTCCGGCGTCGGCGAAGGATTGTACTTCTCCAAACCTTTCCTGGTCATGCCGCTTTGAGGGTCGCAGCCGGCCGAAAAACACACAACGATAAGTGTCGAAAAAAATGCGAGGAGCTTCATCATAAAATCACCCGTGTCAAATTCGAATTTCTATCCTCGATTGTAAGTCCTTTTCGCGAATTTCACGCAGTTTTTTCACCAGGTCTCTTTGATTTATCTCTATCGCTCCGTTCTCGACCGCAACCTTTCGTCCCTCGGCGGTAAGATCGAAATGCGGCGAACTCTTTGACTGAAACCACTCACGCCGCAAACCGATGGATTCGGCAAACTCCATCAGCTCATCCACCGAATCCGCGATCAAATGACACGACGGCCCGCGGTGCCAGCCATAATCACGAAGATTGTCTACGTAAACGGGCATTTTTAATAGGATGGACGGGATATAACAGTGTCGCGCTTAAACCGTTAGCAAGATTTTTCCCCTTGGAAAGTGTTTTCCGTAGGGCGTTAGACGTTATAATAAGAGCCGCAGCGAACCATTTCAAACGTACGGTTAATGTATATACGGTAGAGCGTCTTCTCAGCGATCTCGGCGTCAAACTCTCCGCTCTCCGCGTTGAAAAAAAATTTCACGCAGAGGACGCGGAGCAAGACGCAGAGGCGGAAGAGCAGAAACTGATTTCTTCGATCACGATATGAAACGAGTAGACCGATCCATCTACGCTATCCTTGCCGTACTTGTCGCTGTCTTGATGTTGCGTTCCGGCATATTGACGCAGACAAAACCTGCCGATCTCAAACCGACGGTCATCCTGATCTCGCTGGACGGCTTTCGATGGGATTACCTAGATAAATACAGGCCGCCGACGCTCGTTTCACTTGCGAAGAGCGGCGTGCGCGCAAAATGGATGATCCCTTCGTTCCCGACAAAGACCTTCCCGAACCACTATTCGATCGTCACCGGCCTGTTTCCACAGAACCACGGCATCGTCGAGAACAACGTTTACGATTTTGGCGAGGTCTTCACAATGTCGAAGCCGACGAGGTGCAAAATCCACGCTGGTGGGGCGGTGAACCGATCTGGGTTACGGCCGAGAAGCAGGGCCAGCGGACGGCGAGCTACTTTTGGGTCGGTTCCGAAACCGCGATCGGCGGAATTTCGCCCACGCAATGGCGAACTTACAACGGCGACGTGCCGAATACGATGCGGATCGACAAGGTGCTCGGCTATCTCGACCTGCCGGCCGACAAACGTCCGACGATGATCACGCTCTATTTCAGCGCGACCGATGACGTCGGCCATGAGTTCGGCCCGGACGCCGAGGAGACGGGCTATGCCGTGCGTGAGGTCGACAGTTATATCGCGCGCCTGGTCGAAGGGCTTAAGCTTCGCGGCATAGATAAAGCGGTGAACATCATCATTGTCTCCGACCACGGCATGGCGCCGTATTATGTCAAGAACGTTACGTACCTCGACGACCATTTCGATCTCGAACTGGCCGAAAAGATATTGTGGACCAACGAGATCATCCAGATATTTCCAAGGGCTGGAAACGAGGACGCTATCTTCTCAAAGATAAATGCGCTGCCGCACGCGACCTGTTGGAGAAAAGGAACGCTGCCCGAGCGTCTTCACTATAACGACGGCAAACGCGTCGCCCCGATCGTGTGTACGTCCGAGATAGGTTGGATAACGACCAACC
>CADEEU010000404.1 GCA_902826385.1 uncultured Acidobacteriota bacterium
CCCAGCCCGAACGGCATGTCAATAAACAAAGCACCCAAAATAGTACCAAGGATGCCGATAACGCCCATGATCTTCAAGATCCGACCGTGCGACAGCGGTTTTATCGTTGGTTCTGACTGCGCAATAGGTTCGATCTCATCGCTCATTGCGAATCCTAAATTTTACAAGTAACGCCAGGATTTCTCAAATGCAGGGCACACTTTCAGGATGCCGCAGTGTGGATGATAAAATCTACCTTTGAATCATGCACGAAGCAAATTCGCCCGTGGTCGCCGCAAAAGACCCCCTCGAAAATCGAAAAGGAATGACGCCGACGCAGGAAGAGCTATCGGTACTTGCCCCGGCGGAGAAGCTCGGGTTCCGATTGGTACGGGCGATGAATCAAGGTGCCTGGAAGCAGTTTTGGACCGGCTGTCAGCGGCATATCGGGTCGTTTTGGATCTATATAGCGACGTACAATTTGATGAATGTACGCGGGATTGGAAATTTTGCCGGGACCGATCCATCACGACCAGTCATTCTGGTCGCCAATCACCGGTCGTTTTTCGACATGTACACGGTTTCGAGCGTGATCTTCAGGCAAACCACTCGCCCGATCACACTGTATTTTCCAGTCAGGGCAAAGTTTTTTTACGACAGCCCGATCGGTTGGTTGGTGAACATGGTTATGGGATGGTGGGCAATGTATCCACCGTTCTTCCGCGAAGATAAAGAAGCGGCGAAACGCAATTTCGACAAGTTTTCAATGCGCGAGCTGGTCGGTCTGTGCAGCCGTGGATATGGACACGTGATCGGTTTTCATCCCGAGGGGAAACGAAACCTGAGCGACGATCCGTATAGCTTTTTGCCCGCACAGCCCGGAATCGGGAAAGTCATATTCGAATCAAAGCCTCAGGTCGTGCCGGTTTTTATCGCAGGCCTGACCAATAAATTGCCGAGCCAGATACTCGGAAACTGGACCGGCGGCGAAAAGGTGCGGATTTGGTTCGGCGAGCCGGTCGAGCTTGGAGAATATTACGAGAAACGCGATTCTTTGCGAACGCACAAAGAGATATCGGATGTGCTGATGCAGAAAATTGCCGATTTGGGAGACAAGGACCGGGCGGAGTTTGGCGGCATTCCGAGAAAAGAATTAGGGGATGGAGAAGACCGATAAATTACCGGCGGCAGGTCTTCAGCGGCCTCTGCTGGAGATGTCGAAAAAACGCCGCTGGGCGGTGACAGCCGGGGTTTTGACAGGCATGTTCATCGCCGCGCTCGAAGCGACCGTTGTCGGCACAGCGATGCCTACAGTTATCGCGACACTCGGCGGCCTGAGTCATTATAGCTGGGTTTTTTCGGCATACCTTGTTACCTCGACGGTTACGGTTCCCGTATGGGGAAAGCTTTCCGATCTTTACGGCCGGCGGCTGATGTACCAAATCGGAATCGGGATGTTTTTACTCGGAACGCTTCTGTCGGGCTTTTCGGGTTCGATGACGCAGCTTATCGTTTTCAGGGCGATTCAGGGGCTTGGTGCGGGTGCTCTTGTGCCGCTCGGCATGACGATCATCGGCGACACTTTTACGGTCGAGGAACGCACTCGAATGCAGGCGCTGTTCAGCGGCGTTTGGGGCGTTTCGAGCATCATCGGGCCGGTCCTCGGCGGATTTATCACTGATCAGATCTCGTGGGAGTGGGTTTTCTGGATAAATATACCGGTCGGCGTCGTTGCCGCCCTGATCATCGGTTTTGCGTTGAAAGAGCCAAAAGTAGACCGCAGGCCGAGCATCGATTACGCCGGTGCGTCACTGCTAATGGGTGCGATAAGCCTGTTGATGCTGGCTACCGTAGAAGGCGAGGCCGGGGCAAGCATTTTTTCCCTGAAGAATCTGTTTTTAGTTCTGGTTTCGGCCGTTTTGATTTTTCTCTTTCTGAAAGTCGAACGTCGTGCCCCCGATCCGATAATTCCGCTCGATCTTTTTAAGAACCGGACAGTTTCGGTGTGTGTCGTTGCAGGATTCCTCGGCGGCGTCGCTATGTTCGGTGCAATATCTTACGTGCCTCTCTTTGCTCAGGGCGCTCTCGGGTTTACGGCGACCGAGGCCGGTTCGCTGCTGACGCCGCTGATGTTGAGCTGGGTCACAATGTCTGTGATCGGCGGGCGGCTGATGCTGCGATTCGGGTACAGAACGATTACGATCATCGGGTTTGCGATCCTGACCATCGCGTTCATCCTGCTTGCCCTGTTTCAGCGCGACACGCCGAGTTTTTGGCTGTATCCGAACTTGATGCTGATCGGTGCCGGGCTGGGTCTGACTATGCTGACGCTGCTGATCGCGGTCCAGCAGGCGGTCGAGCGGAGCCGCCTGGGCGTAGCGACTTCAATGAACCAGTTTTCACGTTCGATCGGCGGGGCGCTCGGAGTGGCGATCATGGGTGCGGTTTTGACGGTTGGATTGTCGACCCAGCTTTACGATGTAGCGAGCACTGCAGGAAGCGGGTTTACGAAAGAACAGGCGGCGGCATTCGCTTCAAATCCGAATGCGATTATCGAACCGACTGCCAAAGCGGCACTCGCACCCGAAACGCTTTCGGTACTTCAAAATGCGATGGCCGCAGCGATACATCCCGTCTTTTGGGTCGGGGCTTTTATGTCGCTGCTGGCTCTGATCGTCGTACAGTTCATGCCGCGCTCCGACACCTGGCAGGACGTCGACGGCGAAAGGATGCTGATGGCCGGGCAAACCAATATTAATGCACGCAACCAGCCCCATGCGACAACCGAGCCCAACTAGAAAAAGTAGAGATGTCTGAAAACCCCAAAATTATCTAGTTTGCGGAATAAACCCACTGGAATCTTTGGTACCGGTTATCTCGGCGATCTCTGCGTAAATCTCTGTGTTTCTCTGCGTTTAGCTCATTTTTTACGCAGAGACCGCTGAGGGCTCGGAGAGGTCGCCGAGAGAGCATTCCTACTTTTCATACATCCTCTTCTGAGAACACTGAAAAATGATTTTGAGAGAACTGAGAAGAGGATGTCCGAAAAGATGGAAGTGATCTAAGCTCCGCCAGGAGCGGAATGTTTGTAGGTTTAAAGCGA
>CADEEU010000405.1 GCA_902826385.1 uncultured Acidobacteriota bacterium
ACAGTGGGTGTGAACAGCCATAGCGTCAGTTGATGCAGGAATTGATGGTCGAAAATCGGTATTTGCCCGGCAAGCACCAGCCGCGCGGCTTTGAACCGAAACCAGGCTTTTCCGACGCCGAGCAGCGTAACGGCGGCGAGTGTGAAAATCGCTGCTATACCCGCCAAAGATGCGACCGGTTGGAAAATCAGGATGATTGCCGACCAAATTATGACCAGGTTGAAAAGGCCCGATCCAAAAAACGACATCAGCCAAAGTCTTTCGGCATAAACGCGTGTGATCTTCATTTGGCGATTTGTGAATTCGATCAGGCCGCCAAACGTCGAGTTTTCGACCGATGGCGTCAACGCTCTGGGGACAAAATAGATCGATTTGCCGGCGGCGTTCATCGCCCGCGTAACGGCGAAATCGTCCGAAAGCGTGCCTCGCCATTCTTCGTGAATTTCCAGTTCTTCGAACGTATCACGAAGGATCGCCATTGAGCCGCCCCAGCAGAAATTCGATTTTCGATTCGGGCCGAGGGCCGACGCAATCGATGCATTCCAAACCGACAAAAGCCCGCCGGCAAGGTTCTGTCTTTTGGAAACGAACCATCGGTACCCGGTTGCGGCCCCGACACTTTTATCGGCAAGCGGTGCGACCAGACTGCGCAGCCAATCCATGCCCGGCCGCGCGTCGGAATCGACAAAGACGAAAACTTTGGATCTCTTATCGGCGTGCATCACGGCTTCGCGAAGATTTTCGACCTTTTGGCTTGAATTCTCGGCCTTTGGAGCAATGATCATCTTTGCGTTCTTTGCCGCTTTGCGTGAAATTTCTTCGATTATCGCCGCGGCCGGATCATCCGTATTATCAATAACGAAAATGACTTCGTAGTCCGGATAATCCTGTACCAGCAGTGCGTTCAGATTTTCCGCAAGCCCTTCGTCAAGGCCTTTGCAAGGAGCGATCACGGTTGCGAATGGCGTGAACCCGGATGCGGGTTTGGCGAGTTCCTGTTTGAAATAATTTAGATATTCGATCCCGCCGCAAAGCGACTTGTAGCTGAAGTAGATCAGCAGGGCGGCGGCAGGATAGTAGACGAAGATCATCGCGAAAGTATTATATGCAAAGCCTCAATTGTATTTGCAGTCGCACCGCGATTTGCCTGCATTAGTTCGTATGCATTACTACCGAGCCTTCTCCTCATTTCCTCTTTAAAGAGAAGCTCAGCAAAGACTTCCTGCAATTGCTCGACGGGCAAAAGAGAGTGTTCAAAGTCTTGCCACCAAATTTCAGGTAACTGGTATATTGCCTCTTTAGCTAAGAATTCTTTGATTACCGCATCGAAATTAAACGTATAGCAACCCGTGACGATCGCCTTGCCTTCCATTGCAGGTTCCAGGACACTTTGACCGCCGTGAGGTACGATGCTGCCACCAACAAAGACTATTTCCGCGAAACGATAGAGCGACCGAAGCTCGCCGATACTATCGAGTAAAATAACGTCCGCGATTGGGTCGTTTTGGGATTCATCTGCCGTGCGACGTGCAAAACTTAGAGTCGGGAATTCGGTCACAAGGTTAGCGACGGAATCGAACCTTTCAGGGTGTCTCGGAGCAATTAGCAGCCTTGGCTTATTTTTAATAGGAGTATGCGAAGTCCAATTCAGTATATTCCTGAACGCGCTGAGGACTGTCCATTCTTCGTCTGCGTGAGTACTCGCGGCAATAATAAGTGGGGTGCCGCCTGAAAGCTTAAAACGTTTGTCGAGCCGATCCGCTTGATCCAATTCGCCTGGATCAAGTTCGAGATCGAACTTCAGATTTCCGGTCGTTTTTGTCCGGCCAATGTCTATGCCGAGCGAAACTATTCGAGTGGCATCTTTTTCACTTTGCATTAATGCAAGATCGATGTTGACCAAAACGTTCTTGATCAACGGTCCGACCAGCGAATAGCGCTTCGAGGACTTTTCCGAAAGACGTCCATTGACGATGGCTACTTTCGCTCCACTCCGCTTTGCCTCGCGGATAAATCGCGGCCAGATCTCGGTTTCCATCAGGAGGACGACTGAAGGTTTGTAGTTTTCAAGAGCTTTGCGGACGCTGAATTTCCAGTCGAAAGGGAAATAGAAGACGGCATCGGCTTTGTTGGCAAAGATTTTTTGTGCGAGTTCCTGGCCGGTTTTTGTGGTGGTTGAAAATACTAGCCGATGATCGGGAAATTTTTCTTTTATTGCATCGACAAGCGGCCGCGCGGCGTTGGTTTCGCCGACCGAAACGCAGTGGAGCCAGATGACCTTTCGGTCGTCGTGGTTGAATTCAGCGTAGTTTCCGAGACGCTGCGAAAAGCCTGACGCATACTTCTCTCGCCGCAGTATAAAGAGCGGCAGCATCAGCAGAAAGCCGATAGACAAAATCGTTGAGTAAAGAAAGTACATTGAGAAGCCGGAACCATTAAAATACACGAAAAAACACGAAAACGTTCGTGACGTTTCGTGTTATTTCGTGGTTAAAGCTTTTGCGAATCGCGTCGATGACTACTTAACCCGTTCCATATATCGGGCTTCGGCCGGGTTCACGCGGATCTTTTCGCCTTCGGCTATGAAGGGCGGAACATAGAGCGTGACGCCGTTTTCGAGCGTGGCGGGTTTGTTCGAATTGGAAGCGGTCGCGCCTTTTAATTGCGGTTCGGTCGTGACGACGGTAAGTTCCATCGACGCGGGAAGGGCAACGCCGATCGGCGTTCCGTTATAGAATTCGACCTCGATCTTCAGCCCCGCCATCAGCCATTGCGCGGCATCGCCGAGTTCTTCTTCGGTAAGTGCAACCTGTTCGAAAGTTTCGCTGTTCATGAAATGATGATGCGATCCGTCCGAATACAAGTATTCCATCTTGTGCTGCTCAAGCGTTATCTTTTCAAGCGTATCGTTCGAACGAAAGCGATACTCGAACGAGTTGCCGGTCAGCAGGTTGCGAAGCCGGGCCTGCACCATTGCACGGAGGTTTCCAGGCGTGTGGTGATGAAATTCCATCACCTTCACCGGATTGCCCTCGTGCAGAATCACCATTC
>CADEEU010000406.1 GCA_902826385.1 uncultured Acidobacteriota bacterium
ACCACTCTTGCCTCGTTCATCGATGAGAAGTATCGGCCTTATGTCCAGCAAAACAATGTCAACAAGGGAGCCAAAGAACTCTACATAAGGCTTCTGCTTGGTCACTTCAAGAAGCAAACATTGTCGAGCATCAGTCCTCAGGACTGTCGAAACTGCCGAACCAAACTTCAGACTCGCCAGAACAAGCGCAAGAAAGAAAGTGAACTGTCACCGGCGTCGATCAACCGAATCATGTCCACGCTTTCGAAGATCTTCAGTCTGGCATGTGAAGAGGGAATTCTGGAACGCAACCCGATGCAATACGTGAAAGCCCTGCCGGAGCCACCGCCCCGGAGGCGATTGCTCAATGAAAAACAAAAGCAAGATCTATGGAAAGAACTAGAGAAGGACACTCTGTTGTATAGACTGATAGTCTTGGCGGTGAATCTTCCGCTACGCCGTGGCCAACTAATGGCCATCACAGAGGATTTCATCGACTTCGAGAACGAGCAGGTTCTTGTGATCGGCTCAAAAGGAAGGCCGCCACGCCTTGTTCCTATAAACGCGACCGCGACGAAAGTCCTGAAGGCGATGATCGAGGATAATCAACTTCCATTCCCGGTAAAGGACTTTCGCAAGAGATGGTACACCGCACTCCGCAATGCCGGCATCAACAAGAAAGGCGGAACAAGGGAAGAGAACTATCACTTCCACGATCTTCGCAGCTACTTCGCGAGTGAACTCATCAAACGAAACACGAATCCTCTGATAGTGCAGAACCTATTCGCCCACTCTGACATGAGCATTACAACGGTCTACGCTCAGACGGATGATAAACTGCTTCTTGAGGCGGTTAAGCGGCTCGATAAGGATGCCGGCGAAGCAGACGATTAAGGCGATCCGTTCTGGGTCTTGAGCTAGAAGACTTCGTCGGCATGGTTAAATTCAGCAAGACGCCTTGCTTTATGCGTAACTTGATCTTCTGTAGGTTGGCGAACTGTTCCAGTGGGTTTCCGCTCAAAACTAGAAAGCTTGCCTCATAGCCGTTCTTTAGTTTGCCGATGCGCCTATTTGGGAACGTCGTCTCCGCAGCCGTTTCCGATCACATTTTTAGAAGTTCCAGATTTGAAAAGAGACTAGGATCTTGGTTTCTCTTCTTAACCAAGGCAGCAGTGGTTACTACAACAACCTTCCTTTGGGCCGCCAGCTTGGCATCCTTCAAAGGGATCTTTAGGTCGTTGGACCTGCCCGGGACATGAGCGATCTCATCCGCCCCACTTATTACCGCATGGCGAAAATCCGTAGGAGTATCCACGTGAACACTCACTCGCAAGCCCGCTTTGTGAGCTCTTCTGACGACATCCGGCAAGAGTTTTGGATTAAGGCCTTTCCGGCCAAAATGGAAGGATCGTCTTTTCGCTTTTCATACTCCTCAGAATTCAAAAGCACTACCTTGATAAAATCAGGCTGGAATGACAATACGGAATTCCACTTTTCAGCAAGAACTTTTTCGGAATCGATCGTAAAAAAACGTGAGATTTCAGATCGTCGAGTGTCTTAAAGAGGTCTCCGATAAATCCTCGTTCTAAGAATGATTTGCGGATCGTGATCGGGTGTCCGCCGCTTCCAGTAATCGGAGCGTAGGTTAAACTCACATCCAATCCGAGTGGATGATTGTAATTTGCCATTAGCGGAGCGATCCGCTTTTTGATTGACGACAGGAGTTTGACATAAAAAACTCCGTCCGTGAGGTATTTGTTGATCTGCTCTTGAAGCTCGTCTTCGCTCTCGAGGTTGTGGTTGTGGGCTTCTGCAAATGGCGGCACGATGAACTTGCCCGCTAGATCAAACGTCTTATCAACGCGTCTGGGTTTCCTGGCGGTCAACCGGCCGCTGACAGTATAGAATTTACGCGAGACAAACTTTTGACCATCGAACCATTTGCCGTTGGCGAATTCATATTTTTGCTGTTTGATTGACTGCCCTTGCGAGCAGATCGAGAGCAACAACAAAGCGATGACTAGTCGTAGCTTTTCTATAACTTTCCTACTAGGAAATAGCAAATTCCATCTCTCACACATTGCTCGAAGAGTTTGAACGTCCCGAAATCAACGCTTACTTGTCCGCCGCGTGATCCAGTCGGAGATCGAGGTGAGAACATCTGGTGAAAACGTCTCATCCAGGGTCATATATTCAGATGTGAGCCCGTTTTTGCTTGTTTGAAAAAGGTGGTTAAGTCTTGGGAACGATTTGACGGTAAAATCCTTATTTCTTCCGGCCTTCAAAGCTGCGGCGATTAAGTCGAGGTTTTCCTTCGATGCAACCTGTAGGTCGAGATCGCCATTCAGGGCAAGTACGGGGACCTTAACCTTCTTAAGAACCGGCATGGGGTCGAACATGATGAAGTAGCGATACCACGGCATCTTGTACATCGGCATTGCGGCCCTCACTGCCGCCGCTTCGCGGGCGAAGGCCTTTCGTTGCTCTTCGTTTAGCTCGGCCGCCTGAGCTGCGAGGTCGTCAATGATGAGCTGCTCGATGCGATTTTCGTTACTTTCCGATTTAACGATAGCGTTGATTCTGCGGGCAAGGGTGACGTTTCTTCTGATCGTTTCCGCGTCTGCGCCGCTTGCTCGGGCGATCAGACCGGTCTGCGTGTAAATGATGTCTTCACCGCGTTGACCCAGACCGGCAAGCATAACTACAAACGCGATGTCTTTCGATCGAGCGGCGGCCATCGGAGCGATCATGCCGCCTTCGCTATGTCCGATCAGGCCGATCTTCTTCGAGTCGATCTCCTGACGTCCTTTCAGAAAATCAGCACCGGCGAGGACGTCGAGCATAAAGTTTTCGCTCGTTGCTGACAGGCTGCCTGCTTCGGACCCGCCCACTCCGCGGTCGTCGACTCGAAGGACTGCGATGCCCTTGCGTGTCAAGTGGTCGGCAAGCACGAGAAAAGGCCGGTGTCCTCCAATAAACGAATCACGGTTCTGCGCTCCGCTGCCCGAGATCAGGATCACCGCTGGATATTTTCCTTGGCCCTTTGGCGTGGTGAGAGTC
>CADEEU010000407.1 GCA_902826385.1 uncultured Acidobacteriota bacterium
ATCAGATCTACGTCGAAGAAGGGTTTTCGCGACCGGCCGTACGAGAAATTTCCGAGGTCAGTGCCGCCGTCCGTGTGCTGCAGGAAGGCTATCGAATTCATCGTGTTTCATTTCCCGTCGAAGTAAAAGATGAGATAGCCGGGCTTTACCATCGCGCTAGCGACCTTTAAACAGGTTTCCGAAAATTCAAACCGAGCATTGCCGCTTCCTTTCCATTTCAATTAATAATTGGCAATTTACAATTTATAATCGCCCTCTTTTCGGGCACTAGCCGCAACTGCCTTCGGCGCGTTACAATTTCACTTGTGATCAAGTAAACGCCGGACGAATATTTCCGAGACCGGCGATTTGGTCATTTTTGTTTTAATGAAGTACGTTCGAGCATCTCTCCGCTTTGGCGCGTTTGTCGCTGCGACGTTCGCCGTGTACTGGTGTTGGTGGATAGTTTCGTGGTTTGTGCCGAATAAACAGTTGTGGCGGCAAGTGATCTTCCACTGGTGGTCGCGGAGCTTTGCGATCATCGGCCGCATGGAGCTTGAAGTAATCGGCCGGCCGCCGAAACCGCCGTTCTTTCTTGTTTCAAATCATCTTGGCTACGTCGATATTCCGGCGCTCAGATTGGCGGCGAACGGCATTTTTGTCGCTAAAAGTGAGGTCAAAGACTGGTTCCTGGCCGGTGCGATGATCCGAAACATGGGGAACGTATTTATCGACCGCAAAAACCGCCGCGACATTCCGCGGGCCGGGGCGATGGTGATCAGGAAACTTAACGAACAGGAAGGCGTGATACTTTTCCCCGAAGGCACCAGTACGAAAGGCGAATCCGTGCTCCCTTTCAACTCCTCGTTCCTTGAATTTGCGTCTTCGACCGACCTGCCCGTTTCATACGCGGCCATCCGCTATGTCACGCCCGACGGCGGCCCGACACCCAGCGAACGCATCTGCTGGTGGGACGACACCGGATTTCTGAAGCACCTCTGGCTGCTGTTCTCGCTTCCCTCGTTCAAGGCCGTCATCACGTTCGGCGAAGAACCGGTAACCGACACCGACCGCAAACAACTTGCCGCTCGCCTCCAACAAAAAGTTGAAGAAGCGTTTATCCCGATGTTGTAACCGAAGTGTCCGTTTAGTTCCCGGCCGTCTCACTTTTTGCAACAAAATGAGACGGGTTAAGCAGCTTGTTTGCAACATTTAGCCTCGATTTCGTCTCACGCCCGCGCGAAGAATACGGAATGAGACGATTTCCGATCTAAACTATGCAATACAAAAGGTTACGGCTACGGCCCTACATTTTGACACAATCACCGACACCACCGTCGACCTAACGTTACTATTCTACTTTTCAAACACCATCCCACAGCAAGCAGGCACGACGAATATGCTAAAATATGTTGCGTAGATTGTCAATAATTTTATGTACGAAACGATTCCATTTAATTCAATCTTACTTCAGCCTCGTTGCGGGGCTTTCCCGAAGGGCAAATAGCCACGCACGTTAAGGGCGTGGGGTGTGTTGTCAGCACGATCTAAAGGGCGTTTTAACGTCCTTATCGATTTGGGCTTTAGCCTTCGTCGTCTGAATGCTTTTCAAGTCGTTCGCTCGTCGTGCCTCTCTTGTGATGTTCCCTTTGATTCTTGATGTAATCGATCACTCATTGTAAATCTTTCGTGCCAAACGTAACGATGCCGTAACCGCGTTGCCACTCCAACGACTTCGGTTGGACTTCGTGGTTGATGTAATACGAACTCGAACCTTTTAACTTTTCCGATCCAATCCGAAACCAGTATATTTGGTTGCAAGCTGGTCGCAATATGAATATGGGTTTCGATGCCGCCGATTGCGTGGAGGCGTGCTCCGGGTGTTTCGAGGATTTTATGAGTTAGATAGTGATAGAGACGGTTCCAATTCGCTCATTTATCATCGGCCGACTGGTTTTGGTGTGCCAAGTGATGTGGAAGTTTATCTTTGAATAAACGCTGTCCGACATTATGCTAAAGCGGTGGAAAAGGACGTTAAAACGCCCTAGAATTATTCACTCAACCTGACCACGTGCTAAAGCAACGTGGCTATATGCCGCGAAACGCGGGTAGGCGTCCAAAAACGCCAGCAAAACTACAACAACATTTTCCCAGTCTGGCCCTCTTGTTTGCAAAAACGATTTCCTCAATCAAATTCGGCGAATTTCGGAACAACGACGCGTATCGGGCTTGAGCGGTTGCCGACGTTGTCGTCCGCAAATGCTTCTATGACCTTTTCGGTTATCACGCTCACGCTAAACGGGCCTTCGTAAACCTTGAAGCTTCCGGTTTCGCCGATGCGGTAGTAAACGGTCCCGACGCCGGATTGAGTGTCCGCCGCATTGATCGTGATCACCCTGCCCGAGCTTGTTCGCTTACTATACGTAACGGTCACCGCCGGAGCAGTGACGTCCTGCGCGGCCGTTCCAGTGACCCGCACATGAGCCGGAACAACCGTATCAAATGTCCCGTCACCGTTTTTGAGTCGTAGGCAAGATCAGGAACGCCCTGAGGGTTGAAGGTCATAATGCAATCGACATTAGGTGGCAGTTCAAGGTCGAGATAGCGAACCGTCAGGTTGGGAGTCACATTGCCGACTCCTTTAAGAACTTCGATATCAACCGAATCAGTGCCGGTTTTAAATTTGATTGTGTAACTGCCTTCCTCTGCCGGAAATGATAACTCTTGATAACTCCCTTCTCCTTCGTAAATACCACCGGAAAAATTCACGCCCGGAACGCCTAGTTCAAATCCGATGTCGCCGATTGGAGTGTTTGTATTGCCGTTTTCATCCGTAATCGTCACGCGGCTCGTGCCTGATATAGACAAATAATACGCCTGCTTTAAAGCCGGCAGGCTTTCCCCGTTCGCCCGCGCGGAATTTTGAATAACAATTTTCATATCTTTTCGCCCTGTCGCGCGTGCCTGCTGCTACGGCAAGCGAAGAATCGTAAGAATCGGGTAAAGCCGGTCTTCAATTCGCTCATTTAGCATCGGCAAGCTACTTTTCGTGTGTAGCG